>NZ_JAAWVW010000030.1:0-25241 GCF_014855505.1 Musicola keenii
AAGATGACAGTCAACCTGATCGCACCGATCGCGATGGATGACGGTCTGCGTTTCGCTATCCGCGAAGGCGGCCGTACAGTAGGCGCTGGCGTGGTTGCTAAAGTTATCGCTTAATTGCCGATAGCCGAATAAAAAGGGTACTTCGGTACCCTTTTTTGTTGCTCGAGAGAAAAATTGAAATAAAAACCATTCTTATTTAAAATGCGGGCTAGTTGATTAAAAAATGAGTTATCCGCATATGTATGTTTGTCTGTGCAACGCTGTATCTGACAAAGTCATCCGGCAAATCGCACGCCAGTACCACCCTCAGTCTTTAAAGCAATTAAAATTGTTTGTTCCTATCGGGAGCGAATGCGGTAAATGCATTCGTCAAGCCAGACTTATTCTGGAAGAAGAAACAGCAAAAAATGCGAAACTGAATAAGGTCGCATGAGTGCCGAGGACATCTTTTTGACTCTGCGTTGGCCGCTTCTACACTTTTTAATACTGAAGCGGAGGAGCAACGTCATGAAAGGTGATAAGAATGTCATTACACATCTGAACAAACTGTTGGGCAATGAGTTGGTGGCCATCAACCAGTATTTCCTTCATGCCCGCATGTTTAAAAACTGGGGATTCAAACGTCTTAACGATCGCGAGTATCACGAGTCGATTGACGAAATGAAACATGCCGATCGTTACATTGAGCGGATTTTGTTTCTTGAAGGGATTCCTAATCTGCAAGATCTTGGCAAGCTTAATATTGGTGAAGATGTTGAGGAGATGCTGCGTTCTGATTTGGTTTTAGAATTAGAAGGTGCCCAAGATTTGCGTGATGGAATAGTCTATGCGGACTCAGTACGCGATTATGTCAGTCGAGATCTGATGATCGCGGTGCTTGCGGATGAAGAAGAACATATTGACTGGTTGGAAACCGAGCTGGAATTGATTGCACGTTTAGGGATCCAAAATTATCTGCAGACACAATTGAAAGACGAGTAATAGCCGTTACTGATCGGTACACCTCTGATTGTTCCTCTGGTTCTGATGTATACAGCCTGAGCGGAGGAACTCTTATTGACATATTCCGGTTGCTTCCTGACCAAATTTACGTATAATGCGCGGGCTCGTCTGAAATGGCGGGCCTGATTCTACTTGAATCAGATGGCCAACCAATAGGGTTCGGTCGCACAATACTTCCGATATGGAAGTTATGTACAGAACGATTACACTCCCCCATCAATCGTAATGGGTGCGAGGAGTAATTATTTTCGTCTATAAATAATTGGAGCTCTGGTCTCATGCAGAACCAAAGAATCCGTATCCGCCTGAAAGCGTTTGATCATCGTCTGATCGATCAATCAACCGCGGAAATCGTCGAGACTGCCAAGCGCACTGGTGCGCAGGTCCGTGGTCCGATCCCGCTGCCGACCCGCAAAGAGCGCTTTACCGTTCTGATCTCCCCGCACGTTAACAAAGACGCGCGCGATCAGTACGAGATTCGCACTCACAAGCGTCTGGTTGACATCGTTGAGCCAACCGAGAAAACCGTTGATGCTCTGATGCGTCTGGATCTGGCTGCCGGTGTAGACGTGCAGATCAGCCTGGGTTAATCAGGTCATTGAGCGATTGAGAGGTTGAAACAATGATTGGTTTAGTCGGTAAAAAAGTGGGCATGACCCGCATCTTCACTGAAGATGGCGTTTCTATCCCCGTAACCGTAATCGAAATTGAAGCAAACCGTGTGACTCAGGTTAAAACCCTGGAGAACGACGGATACCGCGCTGTCCAGGTAACTACCGGTGCCAAAAAAGCTAACCGCGTAAACAAGCCGGAAGCAGGTCATTTTGCCAAGGCTGGTGTTGAGGCTGGTCGTACCCTGCGTGAATTCCGTCTGGCTGAAGGCGAAGATTTTGCTGTAGGTCAGAACATCAGCGTTGAAATTTTCGCTGACGTCAAGAAAGTTGATGTTACCGGGACTTCAAAAGGTAAAGGTTTTGCCGGTACCGTTAAGCGCTGGAACTTCCGTACTCAGGACGCTACCCACGGTAACTCCTTGTCTCACCGTGTTCCGGGTTCTATCGGTCAGAACCAGACTCCGGGCAAAGTGTTTAAAGGTAAGAAGATGGCAGGCCAGCTGGGTAATGAGCGCGTAACCGTTCAGAGCCTGGACGTAGTACGTGTTGACGCTGAGCGCAACCTGCTGCTGGTTAAAGGTGCGGTCCCGGGTGCAACCGGTAGCGACCTGATCGTTAAACCGGCTGTGAAGGCGTGAGGAGATAGCAATGGAATTAGTATTGAAAGACGCGCAAAGCGCGCTGACTGTTTCCGAAACTACCTTCGGTCGTGACTTCAACGAAGCGCTGGTTCACCAGGTTGTTGTTGCTTATGCAGCAGGTGCCCGTCAAGGTACTCGCGCTCAGAAGACCCGTGCTGAAGTAACTGGTTCCGGTAAAAAACCGTGGCGTCAGAAAGGCACCGGCCGTGCGCGTTCTGGTTCTATCAAGAGCCCGATCTGGCGTTCCGGTGGTGTGACCTTTGCTGCCAAGCCTCAGGATCATAGCCAGAAAGTAAACAAGAAGATGTACCGTGGCGCGCTGAAAAGCATTCTGTCCGAGCTGGTACGTCAGGATCGTCTGATCGTTGTCGAGAAGTTCTCTGTTGAAGCACCGAAAACCAAGTTGCTGGCACAGAAGCTGAAAGAACTGGCGCTGGATGACGTGCTGATCATCACCGGTGAACTGGATGAGAACCTGTTCCTGGCCGCGCGTAACCTGTACAAGGTTGATGTGCGTGACGTAGCAGGCATCGATCCGGTTAGCCTGATCGCCTTCGACAAAGTGGTTATGACTGCTGATGCTGTTAAGCAAGTTGAGGAGATGCTGGCATGATTCGTGAAGAACGTTTGCTGAAAGTTTTGCGCGCGCCGCACGTTTCTGAAAAAGCGTCTACTGCGATGGAAAAAAACAACACCATCGTGCTCAAAGTTGCCAAAGACGCGACTAAAGCAGAAATCAAAGCAGCTGTACAGAAACTGTTTGAAGTCGAAGTTAATGACGTTCGCACCCTGATTGTTAAAGGGAAAGTAAAACGTCATGGACAGCGTATCGGTCGTCGTAGCGACTGGAAAAAAGCTTACGTCACCCTGAAAGAAGGCCAGAATCTGGACTTCGTCGGCGGCGCAGAGTAAGTCGGAGGAGTAATACAATGGCAGTTGTTAAGTGTAAACCGACATCTCCGGGTCGTCGCCACGTTGTTAAAGTGGTTAACCCTGAGCTGCACAAGGGCAAACCTTTTGCTCCGTTGCTGGAAAAAAACAGCAAAACCGGTGGTCGTAACAACAATGGTCGCATCACTACTCGTCACATTGGTGGTGGACATAAGCAGCAGTACCGTATTGTTGACTTCAAACGCAACAAAGACGGTATTCCGGCTGTAGTAGAGCGTCTGGAATACGATCCGAACCGTTCTGCGAACATCGCACTGGTTCTGTACAAAGATGGTGAACGTCGTTACATCCTGGCGCCGAAAGGCCTGAAAGCTGGCGATCAGATTCAGTCCGGCGTTGATGCAGCGATCAAGCCCGGCAACACCCTGCCGATGCGCAATATTCCGGTTGGTTCTACTGTTCATAACGTGGAAATGAAACCGGGTAAAGGCGGTCAGTTGGCTCGTTCTGCTGGTGCTTATGTGCAGATCGTCGCTCGTGAAGGTTCTTACGTTACCCTGCGTCTGCGTTCTGGCGAAATGCGTAAAGTCGAGGCTGATTGCCGCGCGACTTTGGGCGAAGTTGGTAATGCCGAGCACATGCTGCGCGTTCTGGGTAAAGCAGGTGCTGCACGCTGGCGTGGTATTCGTCCGACCGTTCGTGGTACGGCAATGAACCCGGTTGACCACCCGCACGGTGGTGGTGAAGGTCGTAACTTTGGTAAGCACCCGGTTACTCCGTGGGGCGTTCAGACCAAAGGTAAGAAGACCCGCAGCAACAAGCGTACTGATAAATTCATCGTACGTCGCCGTACTAAATAATTTTAGAGGATAAACCATGCCACGTTCTCTCAAGAAAGGTCCATTTATTGACCTGCACTTGCTGAAGAAGGTAGAGAAAGCGGTGGAAAGCGGTGACAAGAAGCCCCTGCGCACCTGGTCCCGTCGCTCAACGATCTTTCCAAACATGATCGGTTTGACCATCGCTGTCCATAATGGTCGTCAGCACGTTCCGGTATTCATCTCTGATGAGATGGTCGGTCACAAGCTGGGCGAATTCGCGCCGACTCGTACTTACCGCGGCCACGCGGCTGATAAAAAAGCCAAGAAGAAATAAGGTAGGAGGAAGAGATGGAAACTATCGCTAAACATCGCCATGCTCGTTCTTCTGCTCAGAAGGTTCGCCTGGTGGCTGACCTGATTCGCGGTAAGAAAGTGTCGCAAGCTCTGGATATTCTGACCTATACCAACAAGAAAGCTGCTGGTCTGGTCAAAAAAGTACTGGAGTCTGCCATTGCTAACGCAGAGCACAACGATGGCGCTGACATTGACGATCTGAAAGTTGCGAAAATCTTCGTAGACGAAGGCCCGAGCATGAAACGCATTATGCCGCGTGCTAAAGGTCGTGCGGATCGCATCCTGAAGCGTACCAGCCACATCACTGTGGTTGTGTCCGATCGCTGAGACTCTGGAGACTAGCAATGGGTCAGAAAGTACATCCTAATGGTATTCGCCTGGGTATTGTCAAAACTTGGAACTCTACCTGGTACGCAAATACCAAAGAATTCGCTGACAACCTGGACAGCGATTTTAAAGTTCGTCAATACCTGAACAAGGAACTGGAGAAAGCCTCCGTTTCCCGTATCGTTATCGAGCGCCCGGCCAAAAGCATTCGTGTAACCATTCACACTGCTCGCCCAGGTATCGTTATCGGTAAAAAAGGTGAAGACGTTGAAAAACTGCGTAAAGGCGTAGCTGATATCGCTGGTGTTCCAGCGCAGATCAACATCGCTGAAGTACGTAAGCCAGAACTGGACGCCAAATTGGTTGCTGACAGTATCTCTTCTCAGCTGGAACGTCGTGTAATGTTCCGTCGTGCGATGAAGCGTGCTGTACAAAATGCCATGCGTCTGGGCGCTAAGGGTATCAAAGTTGAAGTTAGTGGCCGTCTGGGCGGCGCGGAAATCGCTCGTACCGAATGGTATCGCGAAGGTCGTGTTCCGTTGCACACCCTGCGCGCTGACATTGACTACAACACCTCCGAAGCGCACACCACTTATGGTGTTATCGGTGTGAAAGTGTGGATCTTCAAAGGTGAGATCCTGGGTGGTATGGCTGCTGTTGAACAACCGGAAAAACCGGCTGCTCAACCGAAAAAGCAGCAGCGTAAAGGCCGCAAGTAAGGAGAGTCGCTGATGTTACAACCAAAGCGTACAAAATTCCGTAAGATTCACAAAGGCCGCAACCGTGGTCTGGCTGCCGGTACGGATGTGAGCTTCGGTACTTTCGGTCTGAAAGCTGTTGGCCGTGGTCGTCTGACCGCGCGTCAAATCGAAGCTGCTCGTCGTGCCATGACTCGTGCTGTGAAGCGTCAGGGTAAGATCTGGATCCGTGTTTTCCCGGACAAACCGATCACTGAAAAACCGCTCGAAGTGCGTATGGGTAAAGGTAAAGGTAACGTGGAATACTGGGTTGCCTTGATTCAGCCAGGTAAAGTCCTGTACGAAATGGACGGTGTGCCGGAAGAGTTAGCCCGCGAGGCGTTCGAACTGGCAGCAGCGAAACTGCCGATCAAAACCACCTTTGTAACTAAGACGGTGATGTAATGAAAGCAAAAGAGCTGCGTGAAAAGAGTGTTGAAGAGCTGAATACCGAGCTGCTCGGTTTGCTGCGTGAGCAGTTTAACCTGCGCATGCAGGCTGCCAGCGGCCAGCTGCAACAAACTCACCTGTTGAAACAAGTGCGTCGTAACGTTGCACGTGTTAAGACTTTACTGACTGAGAAGGCGGGTGCGTAATGACCGATAAAATCCGTACTCTGCAAGGTCGTGTTGTGAGTGACAAAATGCAGAAGTCTGCTGTTGTCGCCATTGAACGTTTCGTGAAACACCCGATCTACGGTAAATTCATCAAACGTACGACTAAACTGCACGTACATGACGAGAACAACGAATGTGGTATCGGTGACGTGGTGGAAATCCGCGAATGCCGCCCGATCTCCAAGACCAAGTCTTGGACGTTGGTTCGCGTTGTAGAGAAAGCGATTCTGTAATACAGTAAGCGCGCTCGAAATAAAGTAAACGGCTCATTTATTGGGCCGTTTATTTTTTCTACCCATATCTAGGAAGCGGTGTTATAATGCTGCGCCCTCAATTATGGGGTTTTTTAACGACCTGATTTTAGGTCTCACAAGTAGTAGTTGACATTAGCGGAGCACTAACATGATCCAAGAACAGACTATGCTGAACGTGGCCGACAACTCCGGTGCACGTCGCGTAATGTGTATCAAGGTTCTGGGTGGCTCGCACCGTCGCTACGCAGGCGTCGGCGACATCATCAAAATTACCATCAAGGAAGCAATTCCTCGCGGTAAAGTAAAAAAAGGTGATGTGCTGAAGGCGGTAGTGGTGCGCACCAAGAAGGGTGTTCGTCGCCCTGACGGTTCTGTCGTTCGCTTCGATGGCAATGCTTGTGTCCTGTTGAATAACAACAGCGAACAGCCCATCGGTACGCGTATTTTTGGGCCGGTAACTCGTGAACTGCGTTCTGAGAAGTTCATGAAAATTATCTCTCTGGCACCAGAAGTACTCTAAGGAGCGAACCATGGCAGCGAAAATCCGTCGTGATGACGAAGTTATCGTGCTGACCGGCAAAGATAAAGGTAAGCGCGGTAAGGTAAAAAATGTCCTGTCTTCCGGCAAGGTCATTGTTGAAGGTATTAACCTGGTTAAGAAACATCAGAAGCCGGTTCCGGCGCTGAATCAGCCAGGTGGCATCGTTGAAAAAGAAGCTGCAATTCAGGTTTCTAACGTTGCAATCTTCAATGCGGCAACCGGTAAGGCTGACCGTGTAGGCTTTAGATTCGAAGACGGTAAAAAAGTCCGCTTCTTCAAGTCTAACAGCGAAACTATCAAGTAATTTGGAGTAGTACGATGGCGAAACTGCATGATTACTACAAAGACGAAGTAGTTAGCAAACTGATGTCTCAGTTTAACTACCATTCTGTCATGCAAGTCCCTCGGGTCGAGAAGATCACCCTGAACATGGGTGTTGGTGAAGCGATCGCTGACAAGAAACTGCTGGATAACGCAGCAGCTGATCTGGCAGCAATCTCCGGTCAAAAACCGTTGATCACCAAAGCACGCAAATCTGTTGCAGGCTTCAAAATCCGTCAGGGCTATCCGATCGGCTGTAAAGTAACTCTGCGTGGCGAGCGCATGTGGGAGTTTCTTGAGCGCCTGATCTCCATTGCTGTTCCACGTATTCGTGACTTCCGCGGTTTGTCTGCTAAGTCTTTCGATGGTCGTGGTAACTACAGCATGGGTGTCCGTGAGCAGATCATCTTCCCGGAAATCGACTATGACAAAGTCGATCGCGTTCGTGGTTTGGACATTACCATTACCACTACTGCGAAAACCGATGATGAAGGCCGTGCTCTGCTGGCTGCCTTTAACTTCCCGTTCCGCAAGTAAGGTGGGTTACTAATGGCTAAGCAATCCATGAAAGCACGCGAAGTTAAGCGCGTGAAACTGGCTAACAAATTCTTCGCTAAACGCGCTGAACTGAAAGCTATCATTTCTGACGTAAATGCTTCTGACGAAGAACGTTGGGATGCTGTTCTGAAGCTGCAGACTCTGCCGCGTGATTCCAGCCCGTCCCGTCAGCGTAACCGCTGCCGCCAGACTGGTCGTCCGCACGCTTTCCTGCGGAAGTTCGGGTTGAGCCGTATTAAGGTCCGTGAAGCCGCTATGCGCGGTGAAATTCCGGGTCTGAAAAAGGCTAGCTGGTAATTGTCACCAATTGAATCACGGGAGTAAAGACAGATGAGCATGCAAGATCCGATCGCGGATATGCTGACCCGTATCCGTAACGGTCAGGCCGCGAACAAAGTTGCGGTCACCATGCCTTCCTCCAAGCTGAAAGTGGCAATTGCCAACGTGCTGAAGGAAGAAGGTTATATTGAAGATTATAAAATCGAAGGCGACGCCAAGCCGGAACTGGAAGTGACTTTGAAATACTTTCAGGGTAAGGCGGTGGTAGAAAGCATTCAGCGTGTAAGCCGCCCTGGTCTGCGCATCTATAAACGTAAAGATGAGCTGCCGAAAGTTATGGCCGGTTTGGGTATCGCGGTTGTTTCTACCTCCAAAGGTGTTATGACCGATCGTGCAGCTCGCCAGGCAGGTCTTGGTGGCGAGATTATCTGCTACGTAGCTTAATCGGGAGGAAAGAATGTCTCGTGTTGCAAAAGCACCCGTCGTCATTCCTGCCGGCGTAGAGGTAAAACTCAACGGTCAGGTTATTTCGATTAAGGGTAAAAACGGTGAACTGACCCGTCAGGTTCATGAAGCCGTAGAGGTTAAACAAGCTGATAACGTGCTGACTTTTGCTCCGCGCGAAGGCTTTGCTAACGGCTGGGCCCAAGCGGGTACCACTCGTGCGCTGCTGAACAGCATGGTTGTCGGTGTTACCGAAGGCTTCACCAGAAAGCTGCTGCTGGTAGGTGTTGGTTATCGTGCTGCCGTTAAAGGTAATGTCGTGAATTTGGCTCTGGGTTTTTCCCATCCTATCGATCACGAACTGCCTGCAGGCATTACTGCTGAATGTCCGTCTCAAACTGAAATCGTACTGAAAGGTGCTGATAAGCAGTTGATCGGTCAGGTAGCTGCTGATCTGCGCGCTTACCGTCGTCCTGAACCTTACAAAGGTAAAGGTGTCCGTTACGCCGACGAAGTCGTGCGTATCAAAGAGGCTAAGAAGAAGTAAGGTAACACTATGGATAAGAAATCAGCTCGTATCCGTCGTGCGACCCGCGCACGTCGCAAGCTCCAGGAACTGGGCGCGACGCGTCTGGTGGTACATCGTACCCCGCGCCATATATATGCGCAGGTTATCGCACCGAACGGTTCTGAAGTCCTGGTAGCCGCCTCTACTGTAGAAAAAGCTATCTCTGAACAACTGAAGTACACCGGTAACAAAGACGCTGCAGCTGCTGTCGGTAAGGCTGTTGCCGAGCGTGCTCTGGAAAAAGGCATCAAAGAAGTGGCCTTTGACCGTTCCGGGTTCCAATATCATGGTCGTGTCCAGGCACTGGCAGATGCTGCCCGTGAAGCTGGCCTTCAGTTCTAAGGTAGAGGTGTAAGATGGCTCACATCGAGAAACAAGCTGGCGAACTGCAGGAAAAGCTGATCGCGGTTAATCGCGTATCTAAAACCGTTAAAGGTGGTCGTATTTTCAGTTTTACCGCATTGACAGTAGTTGGTGATGGTAACGGCCGCGTAGGTTTTGGTTACGGTAAAGCGCGTGAAGTTCCGGCAGCGATCCAGAAAGCGATGGAAAAAGCCCGTCGCAATATGATTAACGTCGCGCTGAATAGCGGCACTCTGCAGCATCCGGTTAAAGGTGCGCATACAGGGTCTCGCGTGTTCATGCAGCCGGCTTCCGAAGGTACCGGTATCATCGCCGGTGGTGCAATGCGCGCTGTTCTGGAAGTCGCAGGGGTTCATAACGTTCTGGCTAAAGCCTATGGTTCTACTAACCCGATCAACGTGGTTCGTGCAACTATTGATGGCTTGGCAAACATGAAGTCCCCGGAAATGGTCGCTGCCAAGCGTGGTAAATCCGTTGAAGAAATTCTGGGGTAATTAACCATGGCAAAGACTATTAAAATTACTCAAACCCGTAGTGCAATCGGTCGTCTGCCTAAACACAAGGCAACGCTGCTTGGCCTGGGTCTGCGTCGTATTGGTCATACCGTTGAGCGTGAGGACACTCCTGCTATCCGTGGTATGGTCAACGCGGTTTCCTATATGGTTAAAGTGGAGGAGTAACAGATGCGTTTGAATACTCTGTCTCCGGCCGAAGGTGCTAAACACGCGCCGAAGCGTTTAGGTCGTGGTATCGGTTCCGGCCTTGGTAAGACTGGTGGTCGTGGCGTCAAGGGTCAGAAATCTCGTTCTGGCGGTGGTGTACGTCGTGGCTTTGAAGGCGGTCAAATGCCTTTGTACCGTCGTCTGCCCAAGTTCGGTTTTACTTCTCGTAAAGCTATGATCACGGCAGAAGTCCGTCTGTCTGATCTGGCTTACGTAGAAGGCGATGTTGTTGATCTGAGTACGCTGAAAGCTGCTAACGTCATTGGCGTTCAGATTGAATTCGCGAAAGTGATTCTGTCTGGTGAGGTTGCTCGTCCGGTAACGATTCGTGGTCTGCGTGTCACTAAAGGTGCACGTGCTGCTATCGAAGCTGCAGGCGGTAAAATTGAGGAATAAGTAGCAGATGGCTAAACAACCAGGATTAGATTTTCAAAGTGCTAAAGGCGGAGTTGGCGAGCTGAAGCGCAGACTATTGTTTGTAATCGGTGCGCTGATTGTTTTCCGTATTGGCTCTTTTATTCCCATTCCTGGTATTGATGCCACTGTGCTTGCCAAATTGCTTGAGCAACAGCGTGGCACCATCATTGAAATGTTCAACATGTTCTCTGGTGGTGCCCTTAGTCGAGCTTCGATCTTTGCTCTAGGGATTATGCCGTATATTTCGGCATCAATCATTATCCAGTTGCTGACAGTTGTGCATCCTGCGCTGGCGGAGATAAAGAAAGAAGGGGAGGCTGGGCGGCGTAAGATCAGTCAATACACCCGTTATGGAACATTAGTATTGGCTGTCTTCCAGTCGATTGGTATTGCGACTGGTTTGCCGAATATGCCAGGGATGCAAGGCCTGGTGATTAATCCAGGTTTTGCATTCTACTTTACGGCTGTTGTGAGTCTGGTCACAGGAACGATGTTCCTGATGTGGCTCGGCGAGCAAATTACTGAAAGAGGTATCGGTAATGGTATCTCGATCATAATTTTTGCGGGTATTGTTGCGGGATTGCCGCCGGCCATTGGCCATACCATCGAGCAAGCGCGGCAAGGCGATTTGCACTTCCTCCTGTTGCTGTTGGTTGCAGTTTTGGTATTCGCGGTAACTTTCTTTGTTGTATTCATGGAGCGTGGTCAGCGTCGTATCGTCGTTAATTACGCTAAACGTCAACAAGGCCGCCGCGTTTATGCAGCGCAGAGTACGCATTTACCACTGAAAGTAAATATGGCCGGGGTTATTCCAGCTATTTTTGCATCCAGTATTATTCTGTTCCCGGCAACAATTGCATCATGGTTCGGGGGCGGTACGGGTTGGAACTGGTTGACAACAATTTCTTTGTATTTGCAACCGGGACAGCCGCTTTATGTGCTACTCTATGCATCTGCAATCATCTTCTTCTGTTTCTTCTATACCGCGTTGGTTTTTAATCCGCGTGAAACAGCAGATAACCTGAAGAAGTCCGGTGCATTCGTGCCAGGAATTCGTCCGGGAGAACAAACGGCGAAGTATATCGATAAAGTAATGACTCGCCTGACACTTGTTGGTGCGATGTATATTACTTTTATTTGCCTTATCCCGGAGTTCATGCGTGACGCAATGAAAGTACCTTTCTATTTTGGCGGTACGTCTTTATTGATCGTTGTTGTTGTGATCATGGACTTTATGGCTCAAGTGCAAACTCTTTTGATGTCTAGTCAGTATGAGTCTGCCTTGAAGAAGGCTAACCTGAAAGGCTATAACCGCTAATCAGCGTGTGCCAGAGAAGTTACGGAGAGTAAAAATGAAAGTTCGTGCTTCCGTCAAGAAATTATGTCGTAACTGTAAGATCATCAAGCGTAACGGTATCGTTCGCGTCATCTGCAGCGCCGAGCCGAAGCATAAACAGCGTCAAGGCTGATTATCTCGCATATTTTTCTTGCAAAGTTGGGTTGAGCTGGCTAGATTAGCCAGCCAATCTTTTGTATGTCTGTGCGTTTCCATTTGAGTATCCTGAAAACGGGCTTTTCAGCATGGAGCGCGCATATTAAATCATAGGAGTGCATAGTGGCCCGTATAGCAGGCATTAACATTCCTGATCAGAAACATGCCGTGATCGCGTTAACCTCGATCTATGGTGTCGGCAAAACTCGTTCCAAAGCCATTTGCGCTGCGGCGGGTATCGCTGAAGATGTTAAGATCAGTGAGCTGTCTGAAGAGCAAATCGACACGTTGCGTGAAGAAGTTGCCAAATTCGTCGTCGAAGGTGATCTGCGCCGTGAAATCAGCATGAGCATCAAGCGTTTGATGGACCTTGGTTGCTATCGCGGTTTGCGTCATCGTCGTGGTCTGCCGGTTCGCGGTCAGCGTACCAAGACTAACGCCCGTACCCGTAAGGGTCCGCGCAAACCGATCAAGAAATAATCGGGGTGATTGAATAATGGCAAAGGCACCTATTCGTGCACGTAAGCGTGTAAGAAAGCAAGTCTCTGACGGTGTGGCTCATATCCATGCTTCTTTTAACAACACCATCGTTACCATCACCGATCGTCAGGGTAACGCTCTGGGTTGGGCAACAGCCGGTGGTTCCGGTTTCCGTGGTTCTCGTAAATCTACTCCGTTTGCTGCTCAAGTTGCAGCAGAGCGCTGTGCTGAAGCAGTGAAAGAGTACGGTATCAAGAATCTGGAGGTTATGGTTAAAGGACCTGGTCCGGGCCGTGAGTCTACTATCCGCGCTCTGAACGCGGCTGGTTTTCGCATCACTAATATTACTGATGTGACTCCGATCCCTCATAACGGTTGTCGTCCGCCGAAAAAGCGTCGCGTATAACGCCGCTTTTAGGTCTGTTGGAGAAAGAAAATGGCAAGATATTTGGGTCCTAAGCTCAAGCTGAGCCGTCGTGAGGGCACCGACCTGTTCCTAAAGTCTGGTGTTCGTGCGATCGATTCCAAGTGTAAAATTGAACAAGCTCCTGGTCAGCATGGTGCGCGTAAGCCGCGTTTATCTGACTATGGTGTACAGTTGCGTGAGAAGCAGAAAGTTCGCCGTATCTACGGTGTTCTGGAGCGCCAGTTCCGTAACTATTATAAAGAAGCTGCTCGTCTGAAAGGCAATACGGGTGCGAACCTGTTGCAGTTGCTGGAAGGTCGTCTAGACAACGTAGTTTATCGTATGGGGTTCGGTGCTACTCGTGCTGAAGCACGCCAGCTAGTGGGCCACAAGGCAGTCATGGTAAACGGTCGCGTTGTTAATATCGCTTCTTATCAGGTCTCTCCGAATGATGTCGTCAGCATCCGCGAGAAGGCGAAAAAGCAGTCTCGTGTTAAAGCTGCTTTGGAGCTGGCTGAACAGCGCGAAAAGCCGACTTGGCTGGAAGTTGATGCTGCTAAGATGGAAGGTGTGTTCAAACGTATTCCTGAACGTGCTGATCTGTCTGCGGACATTAATGAACACCTGATCGTCGAGCTTTACTCCAAGTAAAGCTTAGTACCAAAGAGAGGACACAATGCAGGGTTCTGTGACAGAGTTTCTAAAACCGCGCCTGGTAGATATCGAGCAAATCAGTTCGACGCACGCCAAGGTGACCCTTGAGCCATTAGAGCGGGGCTTCGGCCATACTCTTGGTAATGCACTGCGCCGTATTCTGCTTTCATCCATGCCAGGTTGCGCGGTGACCGAGGTTGAGATTGATGGTGTACTGCACGAGTACAGCACCAAAGAAGGCGTACAGGAAGATATCCTGGAAATCTTGCTCAACCTGAAAGGGCTGGCGGTGAGAGTTCAAGGCAAAGATGAAGTTATTCTTACCCTGAATAAATCTGGCATTGGCCCTGTGACTGCAGCCGATATTACCCATGACGGTGATGTCGAAATCGTCAAGCCGCAACATGTAATTTGCCATCTGACCGATGAGAATGCATCTATCAATATGCGTATCAAGGTTCAGCGTGGTCGTGGTTATGTGCCGGCGTCTGCCCGTATTCATACGGAAGAAGATGAGCGCCCTATTGGTCGTCTGTTAGTTGATGCTTGCTACAGCCCTGTTGAGCGTATCGCTTACAATGTTGAAGCAGCACGTGTCGAACAGCGTACCGATCTGGACAAGCTGGTCATCGAAATGGAAACCAACGGTACAATTGATCCTGAAGAGGCAATTCGCCGTGCGGCTACTATTCTGGCTGAACAACTGGAAGCTTTTGTTGATTTACGTGATGTACGTCAACCAGAAGTGAAAGAAGAGAAACCAGAGTTCGATCCGATCCTGCTGCGCCCTGTTGACGATCTTGAATTGACTGTCCGCTCTGCTAACTGCCTTAAGGCAGAAGCTATCCACTACATCGGTGATCTGGTACAGCGTACCGAGGTTGAGTTGCTGAAAACGCCGAACCTGGGTAAAAAATCTCTTACTGAGATTAAAGACGTACTGGCTTCCCGTGGTTTGTCTCTGGGCATGCGCCTAGAAAACTGGCCGCCGGCAAGTATCGCTGATGAGTAACCAGATCACAGGTTAAGGTTTTACTGAGAAGGATAAGGTCATGCGCCATCGTAAGAGTGGTCGTCAACTGAACCGCAACAGCAGCCATCGCCAAGCTATGTTCCGCAACATGGCTGGTTCTCTGGTTCGTCATGAGATCATCAAGACAACCCTGCCGAAAGCGAAAGAGCTGCGTCGTGTTGTTGAGCCGCTGATTACTCTTGCCAAGACCGACAGCGTTGCTAATCGTCGTCTGGCATTCGCCCGTACTCGTGATAACGAGATCGTGGCTAAACTGTTTAATGAACTGGGCCCGCGTTTCGCGAGCCGTGCCGGTGGTTACACTCGTATTCTGAAGTGTGGTTTCCGTGCAGGCGACAATGCGCCGATGGCATACATCGAGCTTGTTGATCGTGCAGCGTCTCAAACAGAAGAAGCATCTGCGGCAGAGTAATTTGCATCAGAGTGAAAAAGCCGGGGAAACCCGGTTTTTTTACATCTGTAGTACCATTCGTTGAAATCCGGCTATTTGCATCTTTTCCTCCTGAGTCATACCGAATTAATAAGTGGGTAAGATCTATGTTCCCTATAGATGAATGGGCAGAACGGCATATCATTGAAGCTCAGAAAAAGGGTGAATTAGATAACCTTTCTGGCAGTGGGAAACCTCTTTTGCTGGATGATACTAGCTTAGTTCCCGTGGAATTGAGATCGGCTTTTCTCCTGATGAAAAATGCCGGCTATCTTCCCCAAGCTTTACTTGAACGTAAAGAGGCATTGAATCTTGCTAGTTTATTGGAGCAAATAACGCCACAACATTCAGAATATACGCAGTTATCCCGCCAGCTAAGAACCCTAGAGTTGCGACTGCAGCAAGCAGGGATGAGTACAGATTTTCTCAGAGGTAATTATAGACAGACGTTATTTGATAGACTAATGAAGAACCATTGTCATGACGATGAACATGAATAATTCGTGAACATGTGATTATCAATAAATGCGTTTAAGAGGTAGCAATATGTCAAACTATGGTCACAAAAAGGGAACAATAAAGGATAACGCGATAGAAGCCTTGTTACATGACCCTTTATTCAGGCAGCGAGTCGAATTAAATGCTAAAGGCAAAGGTAGCTATCGGAGAAAAGGCAAGCATCGGAACGTACAGAAGGAAAACTGGGAGGCCAGTGGTAAGATTCATTTTTTACCACTGGCCTTTTAGTCGTATTTATTTTGGTTGTTGCTTCAATAAGTCCCTTATTTCTGTGAGCAGTTTCTCTTCCGCACTGGATTTGGGCGGGGTCTCCAGTTTTTCATTCTCGCTGCGGCGCAGCTTATTCATCAATTTGATCGCAATGAAAATAGCGAAAGCAACAATGATGAAATCAAAGACGTTCTGAATGAATGAGCCATAGTTCATGATGACTGCAGGTATATTCCCTTGAGCCTCACGCAACACCCAATGAAATTGTTTGAAATCTATCCCGCCTATCAGCAAGCCTAAGGGAGGCATGATGATATCGGATACCAATGATGAAACAATTTTTCCAAATGCGGCACCGATAATTACCCCAACGGCAAGATCAACAACGTTGCCACGCATAGCAAATTCGCGGAATTCTTTGATAATACTCATCTGATTTCTCCTGATGGCAATAATAATTATTTTAATAGACGATTGAAAAATTGCTATCAATAGGAAAACTTCGGTAAATACCCTATAACGTTAAAGGAAGAATGGGCTGGGCTGGAATAGTCGTTCAACGTCGGATACGTATTTTTTATCGGTCAGGAACATGACGACGTGATCGCCTTGTTCGATCTGCGTATTGCGATTTGCGATAATCACATCTTCGCCGCGAACAATCGCCCCAATAATAGTGCCAGGCGGCAGTTTGATGTCTTCGATCATGCGGCCTACCACTTTAGATGTTCCTTCATCACCATGAGCAATGGCTTCAATAGCTTCAGCGACACCCCTTCTCAGTGATGAGACGTTCACGATATCTGCTTTCCTGACATGGCTGAGTAGTGCCGAAATAGTGGCCTGCTGTGGCGATATGGCAACGTCAATGGCTCCCCCTTGCACTAGATCTACATAAGCACGACGTTGTATGAGCACCATGACTTTTTTGGCCCCCATTCGCTTAGCCAGCATGGCAGACATAATATTCGCTTCGTCGTCATTAGTTATGGCGATGAATACATCGATTTGCTCAATGTGCTCTTGCGCCAATAGTTCCTGATCGGAGGCATCGCCATGGAATACAATAGTATTTTGTAAACGTTCGGCCAGATCTGCAGCGCGTTGTGGATCTCGCTCGATCAGCTTGATGCTGTAATCTTTTTCCAGTTTGAGCGCCAGCCCTGAACCAACATTCCCTCCGCCGACGATCATGATGCGCTTATAGGGTTTTTCAAGACGTTGCATTTCGCTCATTACCGCCCGGATATGCTGTGATGCGGCAACAAAAAAGACCTCATCACCCGCTTCAATCACTGTGGAACCCTGTGGCCGAATCGGTCGATCATGCCTGAAAATTGCTGCGACGCGGGTTTCAATATGCGGCATATGCTCGCGCATAGTTGCAATAGCATTTCCAACTAATGGGCCGCCGTAATAAGCATTAACTGCGGCGATGCTGACTTTTCCCTGGGCAAAATTTACAACTTGCAGAGCACCGGGGTATTCAATGAGTTTATAAATATTATCAATGACTAATTGTTCAGGTGAGATCAGATGATCAACAGGCACTGCTTCAGTTTGAAACAAATGCTCCTCTTCGCGGATATATTCGGCCGAACGTATACGTGCAATACGATTGGGCGTGTTAAAGAGCGAATAGGCAATCTGGCAAGCAATCATATTCGTTTCATCTGAATTGGTTACTGCAATTAGCATGTCCGCATCTTCGGCGCCGGCTTCGCGCAGAATGCGCGGATGAGAGGCATAACCGGTGACGACACGGAGATCGAATTTATCCTGAAGCTGACGCAGACGCGCCGTATTGGTGTCAACGACGGTAATATCGTTATTCTCACCAGATAGATTTTCTGCCAGAGTTCCGCCGACCTGACCAGCACCAAGAATAATTATTTTCATCGTTGTCTCTGCCGTATGGGTTCACCTGCGTCTGACGCAGGTGTTGCATTAATGTTCGATTTTTATCAGTTTTGCGTAGAAGAAACCATCACCATCCTGTGGTGACGGCAACTTCTGAACGCCGGGTTTTTCTGGTGAACCGGTTTCTCTGAGTACAGCATCAGCGTGGCGTTGCAGGAATGAAATAATTTGTTGTTGGTTTTCTTCCGGTAATATGGAGCAGGTTGCATAGACCAAGGTTCCGCCGATTTTCAGGCGAGGCCAGATAGCGTCAAGAATTTCTCGCTGAAGATTTGCCAAGTCGGCGATATCACTGTCTCGACGTAACCATTTGATATCGGGGTGGCGTCGAATTACTCCGGTCGCAGAGCATGGCGCATCAAGCAGGATGCGATCGAACTGGCTGTCGCCGCACCATTCTTCCGGTACTCGTCCATCTCCCTGCCGCACGTCCGCATGCTGGCGTAGACGTTGAAGATTTTCCTTCACTCTGGCAAGACGATGTTCGTCTACGTCAACGGCGAGGACTCGCGCTTTGGGCGCAATTTCCAGGATATGAGTGGTTTTCCCCCCAGGCGCGGCGCAGAGGTCGAGAATATCTTCATTGTCTTGTGGATCAAGCCAATAAGCACAGCCTTGAGCTGATGCATCCTGAACCGTGATCCATCCTTGCTCGAAACCCGGCAGAGAAGTGACTGGGGAGGGAGTGTCCAGCTTGATGGCATCTTGATACTCGGGATGCTTTGATGCCGGGATACCCTGTTCCTGCAAGAGCGCAATATAGCCATCCCGTTCGTTGTGCTGACGATTAACCCTTAGCCACATCGGAGGATGTTGGTTATTTGCGTCGATAATATCCTGCCATGTCTCCGGATAGGCTTTTTTTAATCTGGTCAGCAACCATTCGGGATGAGCATGGAGAGCGGAAGTATTATGCATCTTCTGTACCAGTTCTTCCTGTTGACGTTGAAACTGGCGCAGGACACCGTTGATCAATCCCTTGAGCTGTGGGCGTTTCAGCGCTGTTGCACCTTCCACGGTTTCAGCCAATGCCGCGTGTGGGGGAATACGGGTATATAAGAGTTGATAAAGCCCGACCATCAACAAGTAATGCAGCACTCTCTGTTTGCCTGTCAGCGGTTTCGCCATCAACTGACCGATACACCATTCAAGCTGAGGTAATACGCGCAATACCCCAAAGCAAAGCTCTTGCAGTAAAGCACGATCCTTTTCTGCAATGTCTCGTTGAACGGCCGGAAGTGATTGACTGAGCGATTGCCCGTGATCCAGCACCTGAGCGATGACTGTTGCAGCGATACTGCGAAGATTATATTTGCGTTTCATGAGAATAAGAGTGGTGTGGGTGTATAGAGTGTGCCGATTTTATTATCGGCACAGGCAATATCAGGCTAATACCTTGCCTGATTCAAACCATTCCCGACGGGAATTCAGTAGATCTTGCGCCGGCATTGCTTTCTTTCCTGATGGCTGCAACATCTGCATGTTTAGAACACCGTCAGTGGTTGCAACCTGTATTCCGTGCTTATTCGCATCAATGATGGTTCCGGGATGCTTGTTGTGCTTGATATCAAGTGCTTCAGCTTTCCATACTTTAAGCGGCTGATCATCAACCGTGAAATAGCTCATAGGCCAGGGGTTGAACGCACGTATACAACGTTCTAATTGTGCTGCGGATAGCTGCCAGTCGAGCCGGGCTTCTTCTTTACTGAGTTTCTCCGCATAGGTGGCAAGCGCATTGTTCTGAGGTTCTGGTTTGGTTTGAGCGGAAGCTAACTGCTCCAGAGTGATCAGCAATCCTTGTGGACCCAGCTCAGCCAGTTTGTCGTAGAGTGTTGCGCTGGTATCATCCGACAGGATTGGGCACTCCATCTTGTAAAGCATGTCCCCTGTATCCAGACCGGCATCCATCTGCATTATGGTAATACCGGTCTCTGCATCTCCGGCCCAGAGCGAACGCTGTATCGGTGCGGCGCCACGCCATTTGGGCAACAACGAACCGTGGACATTGATACACCCGAGTCTGGGCATATCCAATACAGTCTGGGGAAGAATCAGGCCATATGCCACTACGACCATGACATCGGCTTGTAGTGCGGCGATGAGCTGTTGATTTTCTTCCGGACGGAGTGACTTGGGCTGAAAAACAGGTATTCCCTTGCATTCTGCCAGCACTTTAACTGGGCTTGACGTCAACTTGTTTCCTCGCCCTGCCGGTCTGTCCGGTTGGGTGAAAACGCCAACAATTTCATGTCGTGATGTGAGCAGCGCGTCAAGATGACGCGCTGCAAAGTCAGGAGTTCCTGCAAAAATAATGCGTAAAGCCACGTGATTTTCCTGCCCGGAGTATATGTTTGTTACTGTATGCGATTATTTTGTCGATCAAGTTTTTCCAGCTTCTGGCGGATACGCTGACGTTTGAGTGGCGACAAGTAATCCACAAACAGTTTGCCGACAAGGTGATCCATTTCATGCTGAATGCAAATAGCCAATAAACCGTCGGTTTCCAGCTCAAAAGGCTTGCCGTCCTTGTCTAGTGCGCGGATTTTAACGCGCTCGGCGCGGGGAACTAGTGCCCGGGTTTCCGGGATAGACAAACATCCTTCCTCGATCCCCGTATCACCGCTTTTTTCAAGCAATTCTGGATTGATCAAAACGAGGCGCTGATCTCGCTCCTCTGACACGTCAATCACGATGATCCGCTGATGAATATTGACCTGTGTCGCGGCCAACCCAATGCCTTCTTCTGCGTACATGGTGTCGAACATATCGTCCACGATGCGCTGAATGTCTGCATTAACTTCTTTTACGGGCTTTGCGGTTATGCGTAGCCGCTCGTCTGGGAAATGTAATACCTGCAAAACTGACATATATGTTGAGATCTGTATCCAAGTGGTGAAAAAGCTCTGATTTCTATTCTAGACATATCCAGTCCTGATTGACAGCATCGGCCTTCATTGGGTGCTTGGGAACGATACAATATGACGGATACGGAAATCTGGTTGCGTGTGGCATCTATAAAGGGATTGAGCGTCCAAAAAGTGGTTAGGCTGGTCAAACGAATAATACGTGAGCGAGATAGTGCCGTTGATTTTTTGCGAGCCAGCGGTTTGGATGAACGCCAGACAGCCCGTTTCATCGCTTTTGATCGTCGCCAGTTAGATGATGTCGAACGCTGGCTGGAAGATTCTCATTGTCATTTTGTGACATACGGTTCAGGAAGTTATCCGCCTTTGTTGGCTTCGATAAATTCTCCCCCTCCTTTTATTTTTGTACGCGGGGATAACTGCACCCTTTCTTCAGCCCAGATGGCAGTTGTCGGCAGTCGCGACAACAGTAACTACGGCGAACAGTGGGGGCGATTTTTTTCCCGAGAATTAGCGGCTAATCGACTTATCATCACCAGTGGACTTGCTGTCGGTATTGACGGAATAGCACATCAGGCGGCGCTGGATGCCGGGGGAAAAACCATTGCCGTTCTCGGCAGCGGGTTGAGGCAAATCTACCCTAAGAGACATGCTGCGTTGGCGGACGCTATTGTAGAAAACGGCGGAGCCATTGTTTCCGAATTCCTGTTAAAAACGCCGCCGATCGCGGCTAATTTCCCCAGAAGAAATAGAATAATCAGTGGACTGAGCCTTGGCGTTCTGGTTATCGAGGCGTCAATGCGCAGTGGTTCGCTGGTAACGGCGCGTTATGCTTTGGAACAAAACCGGGATGTTTTCGCGCTGCCGGGGCCGGTAGGAAATCCGATGACGGAAGGAACGCATTGGTTGATTCAACAAGGCGCCTATTTGGTGACTCATCCGAAAGATATACTGGAGCAGCTTCATAATGGACTCCAATGGTTGTCAGATATTTCAAGCGGGAACGATGAGGAAATTATTTGCTCACCGGAGGCTGAACTAGAATTGCCATTTGCTGACGTGTTGGCTAACGTAGGGGATGAGGTTACACCCGTTGACGTTGTCGCTGAACGTGCCGGCCAACCTGTGCCAGAAGTAGTCAGTAAACTATTGGATCTGGAGTTAGCAGGGTGGATCGCAGCAGTACCCGGCGGCTATGTCCGAATAAGGAGGGCATGCCATGTTCGACGTACTCATGTACTTGTTTGAAACCTACATCCACAACGAAACTGAAATGCGAGTCGATCAGGATACGTTAACTGATGACCTCACCAAGGCTGGCTTTGATCGCGAAGATATTTATAGCGCACTGGAGTGGTTGGAAAAGCTGGCTGATTTGCAGGATGGGCAAGCCCCTTTAAATCTGGCGAGCGATCCGCGTGCGCTACGTATTTATACTGCGGAAGAAGTACAACGATTGGACACAGAATGTCGGGGTTTTTTGCTGTTTCTTGAGCAGATCCAAGTTTTGAATCTGGAAACTCGCGAGATGGTGATTGATCGGGTTATGGCGCTTGAGACGCTGGAGTTTGATCTTGAAGATCTGAAATGGGTTATCCTGATGGTCTTGTTTAATGTGCCTGGTTGCGAGAATGCTTACCAGCAAATGGAAGATCTTTTGTTTGAACCCAATGAAGGCTATTTGCAGTAATCGGCATTATCGGGGCAGTCATGATTAAGACGATGAGTTTTGCTGAGCGACAGCAGGATTGCCCCCAATGCGGCGCCGCCCTCGTTATCAGAAACGGTCCTCGTGGCGCTTTTCTTGGGTGCTCGGCATATCCCGGATGCGACTATATCCGACCGTTAAAGTCCTATGCTGATGGCCATATCGTGAAGGTGCTTGATGGACAGATTTGTCCAAAGTGTGGGGCGACTTTGGTGTTGCGGCAGGGGCGATATGGCATGTTCGTTGGGTGCGGCAATTATCCCGAATGTGATCACACTGAAATAATTGACCGGCCGGATGAAACGACACTGACCTGTCCTCAATGTCGGAAAGGCCGTCTGTTGCAGCGAAAATCAAGGTATGGAAAAACTTTTCATTCCTGTGAACGATACCCGGAGTGTCAATTCACATTGAATTACAGACCTGTGGCTGGAGTATGTGAATACTGCCATTACCCGTTGCTGATAGAAAAAAAGACGGCACAGGGCGTCAAACGTTTCTGTGCCAGTAAATTGTGTGGAAAACCGGTGACGGTCTTAGAAAAGCATCAAGATGAGTGAATTAGTATCAAAACAGTTATCGGAGTTGTTAAAAAAACTTCGTGAAGAGCAGGTTATTGCTTATCCGACAGAAGCGGTATTTGGACTCGGTTGCGATCCTGACAGCGAGGTAGCTGTAAATCGTTTATTGCAGTTGAAACAGCGTCCATGGGAAAAGGGGCTGATCCTGATCGCCGCCGACTTCGCGCAAGTAGAACCTTACCTTGATGTCTCCGCGCTTTCGTACATACAGCAGCAAAGAATGTTCTCAACGTGGCCCGGTCCAGTAACCTGGGTAATTCCAGCAAAAGCACAGACGCCCAAATGGTTAACCGGGCAGTTTTCATCCCTGGCTGTTAGGGTTAGCGATCACCCTTTGGTAAAACAACTTTGTCTGGCGTTTGGGAAACCTTTAGTGTCGACAAGCGCCAATCTAAGTGGTGAAGCGCCGTGTCGCACGGCAGAGGATGTTCTTAGCCAGTTTGGTAAGAACTTCCCAGTGTTGTCGGGAAAAGTGGGAGGAAGGCTGAACCCGTCTGAAATTCGTGATGCTTTGACTGGTGCGCAATTGCGTCGTGGATAAGCGCAAATTCAAGAGGTTACGTGTGTCTGAATATCAATCTTTTGCTGTTTTCGGTAACCCTATTGCGCATAGCAAGTCTCCGCGTATTCATACGTTATTTGCAGAGCAGTCGGGTATTTTATTGAACTATGAACGGTTGCAAGCTCCCGTCGATGAGTTTGAGCTGTACCTCCATGCATATTTTCAATCTGGCGCAGCCGGAGCCAATATTACCGCGCCATTTAAAGAACGTGCCTGCGTCGTGGTAGATTCTCTGAGTCAGCGAGCTGCCGAGGCATGTGCGGTTAATGTCGTAAAAAAAATGGCGGATGGTACATTGTTTGGTGACAATACTGATGGTATCGGTCTGCTGAGTGACTTGCAGCAAAATGGGCTAATACAGCCTGGTGATCGGGTACTGCTGGTGGGGGCTGGTGGTGCCGCGCGTGGGGTGATTCAACCTTTGCTAGCTCATGGCTGTTCTTTGATTGTTACCAACAGAACACTCGATAAAGCAGAAATGCTGGCCAGTCATTTCAGTGAACAAGGAAGCATACGCGCGTTGCCGCAATCATCGCTGGCGAGTGAAATGTTCGATCTGATCATCAATGCAACCTCATCAGGTGTATACGGCAATATCCCCGATCTTCCCCCTTCGTTGATTAATGCTCATGTTCGCTGTTACGACATGTTTTATTTACCGGAGCCGACTCCGTTTTTGCAATGGTGTACACAGCAGGGGGCGGAGAAATGCGTTGATGGGCTAGGGATGCTGGTCTGGCAAGCAGCTCATGCATTTAACTTGTGGCATGGCGTCATGCCACAGACTGAGCCTGTCATTCGGCAACTGAAATTGGAATTTATGTCGTGAATCAGACGATTCATTTTCCCGATCGAGATGAATGGGATGAAGCGTCCGATTCCGTTATTTTTCCTGTGTTGATTAACGGTTTTCAATCGCAGTGTGTTATGTATGCCACTGGGCTAAAGGCACGCTATGGCGGGGAGTCTGCGGAACAGTGGATTGCTTTGTTCCGCGAACACCGCTGGGAAATTGAAGAGTTGTTTGAGCGACAAATTCTAAATGAGCAGGATGATGAGACTGGCCGCTTCGTGGTTTATTGATTCAGGTAGTTATCCTTCCAGAGTACGTAATTGTCTGAAGAATAAATCAGCCCTTCCCGCTCTTCTTCTGTCAGTGGTCGGATTTTTTTAGCGGGACTACCGAGATATAAGTGGCCTTTTTCCAGCGTTTTCCCTTGGGATACCAAACTTCCCGCGCCAATAATGACGTCATCTTCAACGATAACCCCATCCAGTAAAATAGAGCCCATGCCGACAAGCACTCGATTGCCAATAGTGCAGCCATGCAGCATCGCTTTATGACCCACCGTGACGTCTTTACCTATAATAAGCGGGTTCCCATTGGGATTTTTTGCTGAACGATGGGTGACGTGCAAGACGCTTCCATCCTGAATATTGCTACGCTCGCCGATACGGATAAAATTCACATCCCCTCTGATGACTACCAATGGCCAGATACTGACATCGTCCGCCAGTGCAACATCACCAATAATGATACTTGATGAGTCAACCATCACTCGTTCGCCTGTAACCGGTCTTTTTCCCTGAATTGAGCGAAATATGTCAGCCATTTTTAAGCAACTCCATATCAGTACATGTAGAGGCGGATCGTATAAGGATCCGTTTTCCGTTCTGAAAATAGCCTTACCTGCGTAATAACTCAACGGATGGGTGGAAAAATGCGCGAATGGAAGAAAAGATCGAGAAAGTGGTTGTGCTGTCCGTTCGGATCCCTATAATGCGCTTCCACTGAGACGGCAACGGCGGAACGCCAGCGCGGTACAGGACGGAGAAAGCGAAAAAAAGTCGTTGACTCCAAATGAGGAAAGCGTAGTATACGCCACCTCGCGACAGCAGGCTGTAAGCCGG
>NZ_JAAWVW010000031.1:0-21889 GCF_014855505.1 Musicola keenii
GTTAAATAATGTGTTGATGCTTTAATTAATTACGATATAGTGTTTTTATTTGTTTGACAGTGTTACTGAATATGGCGGATTGAGTTGGTTCTTCCAATTGGGAAATATATTTATCCATTGTAATCATTATTTTACCTGCATCAGCCTGGCCGATAGATTTCAGCATCAGGGTCAGCATAACTTTCAGACAACTGACTTCATGAGCTAGCGTCTCTGCTGATGCTTCTGTGGTGAAATCGCAATTATTCATCATTTTCTCCTAAGGAAGACGGTGGCACAGTAGCTGGCAACATATTGATAGATATACATACATGACCGACTACATAACAAAAAGACGGGTTACTATAACCGATTTGTCTAAATTTGTGTTTGGCAAAATAAACGTATTCCGCTGTGGGTGTGTATCTTTTCTAAAGATTGTGTAATAAGTCCGCAGTAATAACGGAACGATACGTTGGGTTGCAAAGTTGCTTTAAATGCGTCCGATTGGACACATCGCAATTTTCATATGGATATTTTCTGATGGGTGTATTATTTATATAAAATAGTGGCTGAAAGTTGTTCCGAACGGCGACATAACATCAAATTGATTTGATGGATTGCCTGAAGTTGCAATTTTTGGTAATCTATTGATTGTATTGATTTTTTATTTTTGGGATGGTTTTACTGTCCGTTTCTCTAAAAACCAGGTTTGAAATGTGAATACTGTGATGGAGGCTAGTTCGCGGTTGATACCATAGCGGTATCATTCAAAAACTTAGAAAACATTACCACACGGTAGAATAAAATACACTTTTAATTGGAAAGTGTATTCATTGTTTTTTAAACCATACAGTACACCTGCAACAAGCTTCGGCTGTAAGTGTTACTTTCTTTTTGGAGAACTGTTCTTTGATTAGCGTTTTTCTTGTTGATGACCATGAATTGGTGCGGGCAGGGATACGGCGCATTCTTGACGATATCAAAGGCCTCAAAGTGGTCGGTGAGGCGCAGTGCGGTGAAGATGCGGTAAAATGGTGCCGTACCAATAGTGTTGATGTCGTCTTGATGGACATGAGTATGCCCGGAATTGGCGGCCTTGAGGCTACGCGCAAAATTGTACGGTTTTCTCCAGAAGTGAAGGTTATCATGTTAACCATTTATACGGAGAATCCGTTGCCTGCCAAAGTGATGCAAGCAGGTGCTGCCGGCTATCTCAGTAAAGGCGCAACGCCGGAAGAAGTTATCTGTGCGATTCGTTCCGTTCATGCTGGTAAGCGCTATATTGCCTCGGACATTGCACAGCAGATGGCATTGAGTCAGCTTGAACCACAAACTGAAACACCACTGGAGTGTCTGTCCGAGAGAGAATTGCAGATCATGATGATGATCACTAAAGGGCAGAAAGTGACGGAGATTTCCGATCAGTTGAATCTCAGTCCTAAAACGGTTAACAGTTATCGTTATCGAATGTTTAATAAATTGAACATAAATGGTGATGTTGAGTTGACCCATTTGGCAATCCGTCATGGGCTCTTTAACGCGGAGACATTGATCAGTAGTGAATGAGTGTTTTGATGCCCAGGCTTTCATGAAGACCGTGACCAGTCAGCCTGGGGTTTATCGCATGTATGACGCCAGCAATACGGTTATCTATGTTGGTAAAGCCAAAGATCTAAAGAAGCGCCTTTCCAGTTATTTTCGAACACATGTAGCCAGCCGAAAAACAGAGGCTTTAGTCAAAAGTATTAGCCAGATCGATGTCACGATTACGCATACTGAGACGGAAGCTTTGTTGCTAGAGCATAACTACATTAAACGCTATCAACCTCGATATAATGTTCTGCTGCGAGATGATAAATCTTATCCGATGATTTTCCTCAGCGGCGATATTCATCCCCGCTTATCAATCCACCGTGGGGCAAAGCATGCGAAAGGTGATTATTTCGGTCCATTCCCGAACGGTAGCGCAGTTCGTGAGACTTTACTCTTGCTACAAAAATTATTTCCGATACGGCAGTGCGAAAACAATGTCTATCGCAATCGTTCGCGCCCCTGCCTGCAATACCAAATCGGCCGCTGCCTTGGCCCATGCGTGACGGGATATGTGAGTGATGAGGAGTATCAACAGCAGGTTGATTATGTACGCCTTTTTTTATCTGGTAAGGATCAGCAGGTGCTTGAGCGGCTTGTTGACCGCATGGAAAATGCAAGTCGGGAACTAAAGTTTGAAGAGGCCGCCTGTATCCGTGATCAAATTCAGGCGGTACGGCGTGTGACGGAAAAACAGTTTGTCTCCGGCCATGGGGATGATCTTGACGTAATAGGTGTTGCATTTGACGCAGGGATGGCGTGTTTGCATGTGTTGTTTATTCGTCAGGGCCAGGTGTTGGGGAGCCGCAGTTATTTCCCCAAAGTGCCGGGTGGTACAGCATTGGGGGAAGTGGTTCAGACGTTTGTCGGGCAGTTTTATTTACAAGGCAGTGGGGCGCGAACCTTACCGTCAGATGTGTTGTTGGATTTTTCATTGCCCGATCTTCAACTGCTTGCGGAGTCGTTATCGACGATAGCCGGCCGTAAAATTAGTATCCAATGTAAACCTCGGGGTGATCGGGCGCGTTATCTCAAACTGGCCCGTACCAATGCCCATACGGCATTAGTGACCAAATTATCTCAGCAATCGACGGTTCAGCAGCGGTTAGCGGAATTGTCTAGGATATTAGGTTTGGGCGCTATCAAACGCATGGAGTGTTTTGATATCAGTCATACGATGGGCGAGCAGACCGTAGCATCCTGCGTTGTTTTTGATAGTAATGGCCCATTACGTTCGGAATATCGTCGCTACAATATTACAGATATTACCCCCGGCGATGATTACGCGGCGATGACCCAGGTTTTGAAACGTCGCTATGGCAAATCGCTTGATGACAGCAAGATTCCAGATGTGGTTGTCATTGACGGAGGGAAAGGTCAGTTGGCCCAAGCCAAAGCGGTTTTTGAGTCGTTACAAGTTCCTTGGGACAAAACAAAACCATTACTGCTGGGCGTCGCGAAAGGAAGCGATCGCAAAGCGGGGTTGGAAACGTTGTTTTTGGACACTACAGGCGAAGGGATGGCGCTGCCGTCGGATTCCCCTGCCTTGCATGTCATACAACATATCCGCGATGACTCTCATGACCATGCAATTAGCGGCCATCGTAAAAAACGTGCCAAAGTGAAAAGTACCAGTGCGCTGGAGACTATTGAAGGCATTGGCCCCAAGCGTCGTCAGATGCTGTTGAAGTATATGGGGGGGCTGCAACCGCTGATGAGCGCCAGCATTGATGAAATTGCCAATGTCCCGGGAATTTCGCATGCGCTGGCAGAAAAAATTTTCCATGCATTGAAACACTAGGGGCAATGTAGCAACATACTTACCACATTCACTTTTTAGGCCTGACAGTTCTTGAACGCTATGCAATTTAATATACCTACATGGCTGACCCTGCTTCGTGTTGCCCTGATACCTTTCTTTGTTCTGGCGTTTTATCTGCCGTTCAGCTGGGCTCCCGTGGTTTGTGCAAGTCTCTTTGTTTATGCTGCTGTAACTGATTGGTTTGATGGTTTTCTTGCCCGGCGCTGGAAGCAGACTACAAGGTTTGGCGCTTTCCTTGATCCGGTTGCAGACAAAGTATTGGTGGCCGTTGCATTGGTACTGGTCATTGAGCATTATCACTCATGGTGGATCAGCCTCCCTGCCGCCACCATGATTGCCCGTGAGATTATCATCTCTGCATTACGCGAATGGATGGCGGAAATCGGTAAGCGCAGTAGTGTCGCTGTTTCTTGGATCGGAAAAGTAAAAACCATGGCGCAGATGGTCGCGCTGGTGGGGTTGCTATGGCGGCCAGACCCATGGGTAGAGATCGCTGCGGTAGGGGCGCTCTATATCGCTGCTGTGCTGACATTCTGGTCAATGTTCAACTACCTTAAAGCAGCACGGCACGATTTGCTTGAACATTAGTTCTCTGCATCAAAACAGAGCAGATGATGGGATGCAAGGGACTCTTTTGTTGACTAGCGAACTCTGGTCAGTAAAATGCGCCCCATTAATAGCGTATTTGTTTTAGAATAATATTCTATATATCAATATGTTAGTAACGCGGGAATAGCTCAGTTGGTAGAGCACGACCTTGCCAAGGTCGGGGTCGCGAGTTCGAGTCTCGTTTCCCGCTCCAGTTCTCTTCTATAGACGTCGGCCAAAGTCTGTAATCCATTGATTTGGCAGAATTTAGGCTGTTTTAGGTATCCAGTAAGAATCACTGTCGTATCTCTATCAACCACGTCCAGGTAGCGCATGATTCAGTACGTGCAATACGGTTGTGTTGCCGTGCGTATTGTCTGCGAAATTCCCCCTGCATGAACAGTAAATGTCTTCTCACGGTAACTGTAAATATCCTGGTAAACCAAACCTGCAGTGTTATATCTCCAGTAGACTTCAAGTGGTAAGCATGTTGGCGGCGTTCGTTCACTCGAATCACTTACTTGAGTAAGTGCATAGGGATTTACCCATTTGCCGGGCTATAAGGTGCTGAATACGTTTTTCTCTAAAGAGTTAACACCTGGAATTGCTCATCACGCCAGCCGGTTGTCCTGCAATTCGAATGATTTATAGGATAGATAAGAATGCGCAGGCTATTTAATAAACATGCTACACTTCTGAAAGTTATCAGATTTGTTACATGTCGGATCAGATAGCTGCTGTGATCCCGTATGCTAAATCCTTGTTATAGGGAACTAATGACTCATTTAGATATTAATAAAATTAATATAATTGGGGTTCAAAAGAGGTAGAACAACGGGAGTATCAATGCAAAGTTCGTTTTAAAATTTTTTATTTAAAACAATAAATTATTAATTACCAAACAAAGATTATTGCCCTGTCTGGCAAGATTGTTATTAGTAGGAGTCACTCTCTACGAAGAGGACTTGGTGTGATTTGTGAAGAAAATCTACAGTAACGTGCATTAATAATAGGGAGATAGTAAAGGTTTTTATGTCGCAGATAAAACAGAACTTAACATTAACAATATGCAAACGATCAACCTTTAGAGTTAACAACTTTTTATTTTTTTTCTGGTTGTAATTTTACATACTAATAGGTACAAAAATGAAAGCTAAAGACACATTGATAAAAACAATGCAGGAACTTTTATGGACAAAGGGATACTCCAATACGAGTCCTAAAGAAATACAGAAGGCATCCGGTGTAGGACAAGGCAGCATGTATCACCACTTTAAGGGGAAAGCTGACTTGGCGCGCCAGACCATCCTGCGTAATGCAGAAGAACTGCAACAAGAAATTGCTGGTATTTTGCACACGGAAAAAAGTGCACGTGAGCGTATTGGAAACTACTTGCAGCGAGAGCGCGACATTCTTTCCGGATGTCGTATGGGGGGGCTGGCTCAGGATAGCGAGATTATCCGCGATGATTCACTCCGTGAGCCTATCGCCCAAAATTTTGAATGGTTGATTGGCGAGATAGAGAGCGTACTTGAAGCGGGCAAAGCATCAGGGGAGTTTTCTGCCGAGCTGAATGTTAAACATACAGCATTAACACTGATTTCAGTCATGCAAGGAGCATTTGTGATTGCCCGGGCTACACAGTCCGAAGCGTATTACAAACAGGCTATTGCTGGAGTGATTGAAATGCTGAGTTAAGAGTCATACACATCTTATGGAGAAGAGAAAGTGAATAACGATTTGCCCGTTACCATGAATTTGTTTTCATTAATTAAAGACATTGATGCTGTTAAGTGGGAGACCCACAGTACGCTGGATCGTAAGAATGCGCGCATTTTTGATATTTTCCATGATGATTCGGGGCAACGTATCTCGTTGGTACATTGCGCGCCGGGAGCATCAGCAAAATCTCATCTTCATAAAGGGCATGAAACGTTTCTCATTCTTGATGGGTCATTCGAAGATGAACATGGTGTCTATCTTCCGGGGGATCTAGTTTGTTATGCGCCAGGTAGTCAGCACGCCTGGCGTACACCACAGGGAGCCCTGATATACGCAACATGGGGCGATCGCGTTGAATCAGGATTAACAGATACTGCAGCATGAAATCAATTCTAACTCAGGCTCGAATCCTGTATTTGACCGAAGACCCCCACAAGATCACAGCGCAGTTACAGGGGGAAACGCTCACGTTGTCATCAGCTCAGCCTTTACGTAATGACATTTCAACGGATGAAATTACCCCCATCCCCGCACTGGCCTATTATGATGAGCGCCTGGGGAGCTTTGTCTGGACTGGCTTAAAATGCTCAAATGAGAATCCCATTGGGAAAAACGCCATTATAAATGCAGGTGTTAATGTTGTTGTTGGGGGCTTGCGTTATGGAAAAGGTTCATCCAGGGAGCACAGTCCGGTAGCGGAAAAAGCAGCAGGTATACAGCTTGTAATTGCAGAGAGTTTTGAGCGTATTTACCGGCAAAATGCGGATAACATCGGCCTGTTAACGTCTACGGATATGGGGCTGCTTGCCCGACTTGAACGGGGGGATGTCGTTACTATTGAAGATATCATCGCCGGGCGGGAGGACACTTCTCGTCAGGTTCTTCAATGCGGAGGTCTTCTCCCTTGGTGGAAAGCACAATTAAACCAGTATGGTTTGCCGCAGCTGGTGGGTACTGAATTAACAGAAAAGAGGATGACATTGTGCGAGAAAATCATCGCCAGACATCTGCTTACAGGCATTCATTCTTCGGGAAACGCATTACATCTGCGGCCGGATTGGCGTTTTATTCATGAATATTACACCGCCATGTGCGGCCACATGTTAAAGCGTACCTTTGGGGATGACCTGACACTTTGGCAGCCTGAATCGGTGGTTACTTTCGAAGATCATTTACCTTACATGCATCAAAGTAAGGTGCATGTTGAGCAGAAACTGACGGGTGATCTTGAGCATTTGTTGGATGCTCATCGTGCTTTTACTCAGCAGTGGCGGCTGACTGCACACCGTTACAACCTGGACGGTGATGGAGCCGAAGGTATTTCGCATGCACTCATGGCGGAGCGCTATGCATTGCCGGGCCAAATTATTATTGGTACTGACTCTCATACACCACATTGCGGTGCGTTAGGGTGCCTGGCGATTGGTGTTGGTAGTACAGACATGGCTGCCAGCATGGTAACGGGTGTGTTTCGTCTGATGCCTCCTGATAGTGTTCGGGTTGTTTTTACCGGAAGATTGCCTGAAGGAACCGGTGCAAAAGACATGATCCTTCAATTGCTATCTACAGAATGGATCCGGCAAGGGAATGGCATTGGTAAAGTTTTTGAGTTCTGCGGCGATACGATTGAGCGATTATCCATTGATGATCGTATCACTCTAACAAATATGGTGGCTGAGCTTGGGGGAGTATCCGGCTTGATTGCACCAGACAGTAATACCGTTAACTTTTTAAAAGAACGTCGTGGTATCCACTTTACTCTTGAGCCTTGGATGCACAGTGATGAAGGGGCAAGTTATGCTGCGGTGATAGAAATTGACAGTCAGGAATTGTCGCCGATGGTTGCTTATCCAGGGGATCCAGGTAATGGTCTGGCACTATCACAACTCACGGAGCCTGTAAAAATAGACATCGCTTATGGCGGATCTTGTACGGCAGGAAAACGGGATGATTTTGACCAGTATTACAAAGTTCTTCACTGGGCCGTGCAGAAAGGGAAGAAGATCCCGTCGGACGTCATGCTATATCTTCAGTTCGGTACTATGGATGTTTATGAATATTGTCACGAGCGAGGATATTTAGAGACATTTAAAAACGCAGGTGCAATTTTATTAAAGCCGGCTTGTGGTGCATGTGCGAATTGCGGGCCCGGTGCCTCTTTTAATAGTAACCAAGTGACGATTAGCGCTATTAATAGGAATTTTCCAGGGCGTTCTGGTCCGGGGAAGGTCTGGCTTGCCAGCCCATCAACGGTGGTTGCCAGCGCAATAAAGGGTGAAATAATCTCCTTTAATGATTTAAAAATGCTATATCCGACATAATTCGAGTTGCAGGACCAATAGTTAGCATATTGAACAACGTTTGGCGTTCGCTTTTTAGGGTAAGTCTAATTAAGCGTCTTGTAACGCGGCACATCAGTGAATGCCGGTACGCTTATTCAATTAAGTAATTCGAGTAAGTAAGCGCAACTAATTTGCCTGTAATGTAAAGTATGACGGATATATAGGGTATGTGTATATATAGGGCATATATAGTTGATTTTTTAATTATCATTTCATTGACAGGATGCAAGAAATTATGAAACCTTTTTATCATTTCTCAGATGAAGAGAATAATCAATTAACACATTTTTTAAGTCAGAATGCAGTAAATCCATACATCCATTATCAAGAGTTTAAATTAACAATAAATGAGTTATGTCAGTCCCGCAAAGTCCCTGGGTTTTTTATTGATATCTGTAATTCAATTAAACATGAAAGACATCATGGTATCAGTGATGTGCATGTTTTGCGTAACTGCCCTCGAGATATTAATGTTCCCGAATTGGATCCGGATAATCCGCTTGAAGATAAATATAAAAAGAAAAAAACGTTTATCGGCGAAGCACTACTAGAAACATTTGCATTACTTACCGGCACACCGCTTCTGGCGTATGGTAGCCGCCATAATGGGGACTTTTTTACAGATGTAGTAGCAATTCGTAAATATAGTGGGCAATTAACCGGTTTCAGTGACAGTGAACTGGTTTATCACAATGATCGTACTGCTCATGCGGTTCGTGCCGATTTTGTTACGTTGCTTGGCCTGTATTGCCCGAATGAAGAGTTGATTTTTACCGGTTACATTGATGGAAAGTCATTAATCAAGCATTTGTCTGAGGAGCAACAGACGGCACTGCGCCAGCCTTGGTATCGCACGGAGTTTGATGTTTATTCTCGTGAAACAAATAGTCGCCAAATCAGCTCTCCAGATCACGCTATCCTTAAAAATCACCACAGTATTCGCTATCTGGATACACTGACTCAGGTGGCGCCTGGGGCACCGGAGCAGGCAAAAGATGCGCTGATAGCATTTATGCAGGCGATGACCAAAGCGGAAAAGCAACGTCATAGAATTATTCAGGGTGATCTTCTTGTTTTCGCGAATCAGGATGGGCTACATAATCGTGAAAAAATAGACATACAGAATAAAGAAAATGCTGCTCGTCGATGGTTATTGAAAACATATGCTTTTCGTGATCAAAAAACGGCGGAGCAATACCAGGCTTATTGGGCTAAAGGGATTTTTGGTCTGGTTAATGATTAATTGTCTAACGAATTAATACCACTTACATTATTATTAATAAGTAGATGACGAATATGAGAAGCGTAGCCGATCGTGTAAAACGTATAGGCCTTTCTGAAACCTATGCGATTCTTGATAAAGTTAAAAAAATGAAAGCCGAAGGGCATGCCGTTTATGATCTTGGCGGCGGTGAACCAGATTTTTCCACGCCTGAGCATATAATAAATTTTACTGTGTCAGCCATGAAGAATGGCATGACGCATTATACAGCCAGTAAGGGTTCCCCAGGGCTGCTTAAAGCAATAGCTAATCGTTTATTTGAGGAGAATCATATCTCAGCGTGTTGGGATAAAAATATTATTGTTACTCCTTCTGCCAAGCATGCATTGTTTATTACATTAATGACATTACTTAACCCTGGCGATGAGATTGTTATTCCATCTCCATGTTGGGTGAGTTATATCGCAATGGCGGAAATGGCAGGCGCAAAAGCGGTTGATCTACCTTTAACTCGCGAAAATAAATATCAAATAACACGTAAAGCATTGGCTGCCTGTATTACTGATAAAACGCGGGTATTGCTGTTAAATAATCCCAATAACCCGACCGGGCACATCCTTACAGAAGAAGAAATACAGATTATATGCCAGGTCGCGCTGGAGCATGATCTTTTCGTTGTCATGGATGAAATTTATGAACATATCCGCTATATCACTGCGCCGCACCGAAGTATTGCGGCGGAACCGGGCATGTTTGAACGCACGATAACGGTTAGCGGTTTTTCTAAAGCTTGGGCAATGACGGGATGGCGCCTAGGGTATCTCTGTGCTCCGGAATACGTGTTGAATGAAATACTCAAGGTTCAGCAACACAGTGTTGGCTGTGCCGGCGCATTTATTCAGCAAGGTGGGTTAGCGGCGCTGATCGGTGATCGTCAACCGATGGAGGATATGGTTAAGGCGTACCGAAAACGTCGGGATTATATGGTTGACAGCCTGAATAGGATCCCTGGCATCGAATGTTATGTGCCGGAAGGCGGACTCTATGTCTATGCCGATATTCGCGGTCTTGGCATGGGCGACGCACAAACATTCACACTCTGGTTACTTACGCATGCCCATGTTGCCGTGACCCCAGGAACCGCCTTTGGTAAAGAAGAAACCATGATGATCAGGTTATCTTTTGCCGGAGCCATGGAAACTATTGTTGCGGCGATGGACAGCATCGCCGAGGCGATAACGGAATATGACGCACCGCTGCAACAGGAGGCATCATGACGACGCCTCTGCGTATTGCCATTATCGGCAACGGGCCTCGGGCACTCTCTGTTCTTGAGCGTTTAGCCGTTAGATTACAAAAGCAGCCTGAGGCGGCCGTTGATATTCACTATATCGATAAGCAGCATCCAGAAACAGGGAGGATCTGGCGTCGGGATCAGGATGACTGTTTTGTCATGAACACCGTCGCTGAAGAGGTGTCGGCTTTTTCGGGCGAAGGTGATGCTGAGAATGCGAGGCCGGGTTGCGGCCCTTCTCTTGCCGTCTGGTGGAAACAGACTCGTGATGATTTTCCCGGCGAGAATACTTGGGCCCCGCGAGCTCTGTATGGCGAATATATGCAGTTTGTGCTGGACTGTATTAAAAAATCGCTCTCTCCCCAGCAGCGCTTTTTACCCCGACAGGCAGAGGTCGTCGATATTGTTCCTGACGGTGAACAGCATGCCACCTTGCATTTTAAACAGGGTGAAGATGTTGTCGTCGATCGTGTCGTTCTGGCAACGGGTCATCCCAAAAATCGTCTTTCAGCGCAAGAACAGCAATGGCAGCGCTTTGCTGAAAACCACCCTGAACTGTGTTGGATTCAGGGGGACTCCGCAGCGGATATGCCGTTGAAAGACATTCCGGCTGGCAGTCATGTCGGAATTATTGGATTGGGGTTGTCGTTTCTGGATGTGATGGCGGCTTTAACAACGGCCAGAGGCGGTAAATTTACAGAACAGCCAGATGGCACTCTGCGTTATATCCCTTCCGGGCATGAACCGCAGTTAATCGCCGGTTCCCGGAGTAGTTTGCCTATTCCGGGACGTGGGCGTAACCAAAAACACCCTAATTTTCGTTATAACAGTGTGTTGTTTACTTCTGAGCGTGCTGAGGTGCTGGCCCTCAGAGGGCACATTGACTTTGACAAAGAAGTGCTGCCTTTGCTTATGGCAGAAGTTAATCTGACCTGGTACGCGACGGCAATTCGTCAGCGTTATGGGGTGACGGCAGAAAGTGAATTCCGCCAGTATATCCAGTCATTGCCTGAAAATGACTTTGCCGATATCCCGCATATTGCGCGTAATTTTGGTATTACAGATTTGCCCGCGCTGGATATTTATCAACTTGCCGACCCATTCAGCAAGCGCCGGTTTACTTCCGCAAGCCATTTCCATGCAGAACTGAAGCATCTTTTGATGAGTGATTATCAGGAAGCCGAAGGGGGAAATGTTGATAACCCCTTAAAGGCAGCCTTGGATACATTACGCGATACTCGGGGTCTTGTCCGTAAAGTCGTTGATTTTGGCGGGCTTACACCGTCCTCCTTTCGAGATGCATTCCTCCATCGTTACTCCCCTGTGAGCGCTTTGCTTTCCGCGGGGCCGCCTCGCTATAGAACCCGGCAAGTGCTGGCATTGATCGATGCAAATATCCTGCATGTTGTTGGGCCGAACATGACGATTTCCTGTGATAGCGCCGCGGGACGTTTTGCGCTGACATCCCCCCAGGTTGAAGGCGCCGTGTGGCATGTGCAAACCCTGCTGGATGCAAGAGTACCCGCACAGGATCTGGCCAGGGATCTGTCACCGCTCACCCAGGCGCTGTGCCGCCGCGGCATATGGCAAGACTTTACGCTGAACGATGGCGAAACACAGGTGGTGAGTGGTGGTGTTGCAGTCACCCCCGCACCTTTCCATCCCATCAATGCGCAAGGTGAGGCTGTCCGGCAACTCTATGTGATTGGCATACCCAGTGAACATACAAGGTGGTTTATGTCTGCCGGGAGCAGTCGCCCTGGTTACTGGACGGATTTTATTTGCGATGCAGATGCTATTGCAGAACACATTCTGACCGCACTGCCTGTCACCCAGAGAGCACATCAGGAGTAAGGCAATGAAGAAAATAGCATTACTGATGCTGGATTTTCTTAATGAGATTGTTCATCCCAACGGTGTATATGCACAGAAGGGATATTTCCAGCAAGCGAAGGAACATGATGTGGTGCAACATGCGGCCCGTGCCCTTGCAATCGCCCGGGCTAACCAGATCCCGGTCGTGCATGTTGTCGTTGGATTTTCTGAAAACTATATCGAATGTCCTGAGGGGTCTGAGGTGTTTGATATAGCACGACAAAATCATCTGCTGTGTTTCAATACGTGGTCAACAGACATCATCGCCGAGCTGGCGCCGCGTCCTGGCGAAAACATCATTCGCAAACATCGGATTGATCCATTCTATCAATCGAATCTTGAGTTAACGCTCCGATGTTTAGGGGTAGATACCGTGATCCTTGCCGGCATATCAACGGAGTTCGTTGTTCTGGCAACAGCGATGAGTGCCCATGATCGTGGTTTTAATGTCCTTGTGTTGAAGGATGCAGTATCCGCAATCAGTGAGAAAAAGCACCAGGCTGCTCTTGAAGTGATCAGCAGCATAGCAACGTTGATTACAACGGAAAAATTACCGACGGCAACGGAATCGGAAACATTACAGGGGACAATAAAATGACTGATACAGTGACCACCCTGCGCGGTGTGCGGCATCGCTGGAAGGTTTTGGGCATTGGGGTTGCTGCCAATGCATGTTTCTCCATGGTCGTGGGGGGGCTGCCCGCAACGGCGGTTTTTATGCGCACAGATTACCATATTACCAATGCTGAGCTGGGGTTCGTGCTTGGGATGCTAGGCTTGGGGATTGCCATCAGCGAATTGCCTTGGGGGTTGATGACTGATCGATGGGGCGACCGGCCGGTTCTGCTTACCGGCTTGTTGAGCACCGGCGCCATGTTGTTGTTGATGGCCGCTTTTGCTGCCCCACATAGCGGTTTTGTCCCTGCATATTGGCTATTGATTGCCGGTGTTCTCGGCATTGGTTTACTGGGGAGTAGCGTTAATGGCTCCAGTGGCCGGGCAATTATGGCTTGGTTTCAAGAGGGGGAACGAGGTCTGGCAATGAGTATCCGTCAGACAGCAGTGCCGATGGGGTATGGCTTGGGCGCACTGTTGTTGCCTTGGCTGGCCGCCCGTTATGGCTTTGTCGTGTTATTTATTGTTTCTGCGATTCTATGCATTATTGCCGGTTACTATGCATGGCTCTGGTTGCACGAACCCGATATAGCCAGAGAAAAAAAACATATGGCATCAGCTGCCGTTCCCATGACAGGGAAAGGGCCGTTACACGATCCTGCTATCTGGAAGATAGTGCTGGCTATCGGTATTTTATGTGGGCCTCAGTTTGCACTACTGACCTTTGGCTCGGTATTTCTGCATGATTTTGCTCATATTGATGTGAGCGTTGTTTCTGTCTGCCTGGCGACAATTCAGATTGGCGCTATGGTATCGCGTATCTGGAGTGGACGCTGGACGGATAAGAATAAAAACCGTAAAGCCTACCTTCGTGGTTGCACGCTTCTCAGCATATTGGCGTTCATTCTGTTGAGTGTGCTGGTCTGGTTGTGGCCAGCGTTGTCACCGACCCGAGAAACCGTGGTGCTGCTAGCAGGCCTGTTTATTTTTTCAGGGGTGGCGGTATCTGCCTGGCATGGTGTTGCATACACAGAACTTGCCTCTATGGCTGGTGCGAAGCGGGCGGGCACTGCTCTGGCGATGGGAAATACCAGTGTATTTGTTGTGATGTTTATCACTCCCGTTGCGATTCCCTGGCTACAAACTACCCTGAGCTGGAGCAGTGTTTGGTTAGCCTCGGCTCTGTGCGCTGTAATTGCCCTTATTTTCTTCCCTAAAGTGAAAACAACCGCACCGGAAGACAGGGTATGACAGTGCAACTGCTCTGGTGCTAAGTATCGCGTTGGCTGGAGAGGGTATTACAAAAGCGCCTTGCTGGTGTAGCGTCGGCTGATGTGATGGTAATCAGGCATTAGCCCACTCTATACAGCAAGGCGCTTTATCATCAAGTCTTGAATGGGATATAAAAATATCGAGAGCGGGTTGCTATAGCCGGCTGATTTTTAGGCATAAAAAAAGACGTCGGTTCCCTACAGGATTCGAATTGGCCACGTATCTATATTGAAATAAAAGGATTTTCACCAGTTCGAAAAACGTAGTGGCCCCCAAATGGGCCCCCAAACCTTTCTGGCTGGATTTTTTGCGGGTTATCCGCAGTCGGCGGTGGATTATATCCTGTTTTGGAGTAGGGCAGAATACGGCTTATCGGTTGACCCAGTTTTCTACGCGCAATCCAGGCACACGCTCAAACTCACGCACATTGTTCGTTACCAGAATCAAACCTGCGGACCGCGCGTGACCGGCTAACATGGCATCATACGGGCCGATGGGGGTTCCTTGTTTTGCCAGCTCGGCACGAATTTGCCCGGTATGTACGGCAGCGTCAAAGCCATAAGTTTGCACTTCCAGACGCGCAGAAAACCCTTCAATCACTGCGAGATTCTTTTCTGGGTTTACCGATTTCTCCGCACCATAGATCAGTTCCATCAACGTGATAGAACTGATAGCAAACTGCCCGTAATGGCGGTAGAAAGCGTCCCTGACTTCCTGCGGTTTGTTCTTGATAGTGTAAATACAGATATTGGTATCAAGCAGATATTTAAGCATCAGAAATCTTCCCTGATCTGATCATCGGGCTGCTCTCTGGTGATCATAAAGTCAGGCGTTACCCCATCCTGTTCGAACCAACTGTCCCAGCTTTCGCCTGCCGGAGTAATGATACGTGTGCGACCAATCGCAACGATATCAACCTGCTTCACATCATCTGGCAGTGCAACGGCTTTAGGGAGCCTTACCGCCTGGCTGCGGTTGCTTTTAAATACTGTAGTTTTTTCCACGGCAGTCTCCTTGGAGAAATTTTATGCTATCGATAGCATAGAATATTGATGGGATATGTCAATGGGATATACCTGTGTGGCGTGATTGGTTAATCACCTCGCCGCCAACATCCCCGGATAGTGTTTGGCAATAATATCGTTCATCCGATCGATCAGGTCAGAACGTTTAAAGGTAAGATGCCCGGTGCCTTTCTGAAAGTAACGCACGCTAAAGAACTCATCCTCGTATTCCTGCTGATGGGGATGATTGCGGATATGGTCCATCAGCCGGATGGTGATATCGCCTCGGTTCTCGGGGATCGGTTTGCCGTCCAGCAGATACAGCATACGCTCTAGATCGGCCAGTTGATCGCGTCGCCAGCCCCAGTTCAGGCCAAAACCCCAGCGGTTATATGTGACCAGATTGCTGATGATGATTTTCTTGCCGAAGTAACAAGGGTGATTGGTCTTGTAATCCCACGATAGCCCTTTGAATACGTTGATGACCCCGCGCTCGAATACCTCCAGCTTACTCTGGTGAAGTTGCTCAAATGTACTGAGGATATTGGTTTCACTGATGGCTGGTAGCTCACCTTCATCCAGATTTTTATGCCACTGGCTACGTGCTTCGGCATCCATCAGCGACAACATGCCGGATTTCAGCATCAGGTCGCGCCAGATATTGCGATCCAACGTGCGGATGATGGCTGGCATCGCCTTATCAGGCGTTCCCGTTAGCCAGCAGTCGTAGCGATGCCCTTGCTTTGACGCCCAGTCTTCAGCGGTGCCGCCGCCAATAGTTGCTGTTAGTGTTGAGATCGCCCGTAGCTGGTTGAGGATCTGTTCTATTTGTTGCAGCGCAGTATCACGTCCGGTAACGATACGTTCGATATTGGTCGAGCAAATCAGCTCGGTGTGTTCGGTCAAAACCTCGGGTTCAATTTGCATAGTTTGTGGTCCATACATAAAAGCAAATGCGCCAGCCGGTAAGGGCTGGCGCATTATGCATCGGGGAGAGAGATAAATAGGGTTGGTGTGGTGTTACTGGAAAACAGCTCGGGATCTTTATGCCTTAAGTAAGCCTGTTGCACGTCTGGCGCGAAGAATATCGACAGTAGTGATAAACGGTGATTGCTCCTGCCAGTTAAAGCCGTTGCGATCGATGCGCACCAGTTCGTATTTTTCCACCAGAAAATTGATGGCATTTACCAACGTGATGCCAGCATCGATATGCTCCTGAATCACGTTTTCCTCACAGAATGGTGTGTCGTTCAGCGTCAGGCCGTAGTGCTTTTCTAGCAGATAGGTAAGAAGTTGTTGCCAGACGGCAATAGGTGTCGGGCAGGATTGATCCTCCCGTAACGGGATTGCAGGTGTTGTTTGCATGGGAATACTCTCTACAGGTTAAGTCGATAAAATCAGGGAAATGTTCAGAATGGGGAAAGAAGCTGCGGGTTATTGTGTTGCCGCTGAAGAGGGATAAATAGCAATATACACGTAGCCAACACTGCCCAGCGTATCGGCTTCACAGGTCCATTCGTTGCAATACAACGTGATGCAACCCTGCTGACGGGGATTCAGTTCCCCCATGCGTAGCTTCTGTTCCAACAGCTTAATTAGCTCAGGGAAGCAACGTTCCAGACTTTGGGCTTCTGTTTTGCTAAACGTACCGACAATGCTGGACCGATCTGCCAGATAGTGCAGACGATTACTTTCCTGCACCAGTCTGGCTCCGAATCGCGGCGTGACAGCACACTTTAATCCCCATTCCGGGGCCTCTATTGATGACATGATGTTTTCCTTATAAAAGTGCGGTGGTAAGTGTGCTCATCACAGCCAGCCACGTTCAGCGAATGACACCACGTCAGCGCCGCCGACAACCAGATGATCGAGGACTCTGACGTCGAGTTGTGACAGTGATTCCTTCAGCTTGTCGGTGATATGGCGGTCAGCCTGACTGGGCTCGGCACAGCAGGAAGGATGATTGTGTGCCAGTATCACGGCGGCGGCGTTATGACGCAGTGAGGCTTTGAGGATTTCACGCGGATGCACTTCGGTACTGTTGATACCACCCAGCGCAATAATTTCCTTTTCTATCAGACGATGCTGGTTATCCAGATACAGCACCATAAAGACTTCACGCTCCAGGCTACTGAGTTCCAGCATTAACCAGTTTTTGGTGTCCTCCGAGGTTTTGAACTGGCGTGTATTTTTACGCACTCGCTTTTCCAGCAGGCATAACGCCATCTGGATGATGCGCTGCTCTCTGGGCGCAACACTGCCTGCCAATGAATTACATGACATGGTAAGTCCTTGAAGTGAGGTAATAAGGGAGAATGAAACAAAATGAGGGAAATTAGGATGCCAGTTCCAGCATATTTTCGGCCAGTATCCACAGGGCGCGGTTAAGTTTTACGTCACCATCAATCCCTTTGACAGCACGGGTTCTGGCTCGTTTACCTTGAACTGTTCGGCCTGATAGTCCACCTTTAATCAAATTTTCCTGAATACGCTGGTAAGTGGTCCACAGATCGTTGCTTTCGTCCTGCCAGCGGCGAGGCGACAGGATTTGAGCCTCTGTCACTGGCTGATACTCTTCACCAAATCGGTAGGTTAACGCAGCCTGAGCCAACGCAGTCTGTGCCGGTGGTGGTAATAATAATGACTGCATGGCATCACGTTTTTCATCAATACGCTCAAAGGTATCTAATACCTCATAAGCCCCCTCAATAACACGGCCAACCACATCACCCTTATGGGGAACACGGACTTCACCCAAGGATTCACCACAAATTAAACCATTGTGACAAACCTGTCTAAAAAGACCAGGTAACATTTGATAACTGCTGGAGCCGTCATGGCTATTAAGCAAAATAATCTCTGGCACCTGTTTGCCCGAAATTTGACCTTCCCGGCGCAAGCGTAGCATGTGCTTGGTATGCTCCCGTTTCTCCGGATCACGTACACGGGTTTGGCAGGCAAAAAATGGCTGAAAGCCTTCACGCTGTAAGTTATCCAACAGGGTAATGGTGGGAATATAGGTATACCGTTCGCTACGCGAGCCATGCTTGTCTTCGCTAAATACACTGGGAACCGTGTGCGCCAGTTCGTCACGGGTTAATGGACGGTCACGGCGAATAATATTTACCGTACCAAAGCGCGAGGCTAACTTGGGCATAAAAACTCCTTATGTGCCAGAGTGAATGACCCTGGCACATCTTGTTGAAATGATAATTAATGAAAGAATGGATTTCATATTTCAGGCAGTAAAAGCAGTACGAAGAATAAAATTCATTATTGTAGTGGTTATTACACCCACCAATAAAAAAGCAGCCTCCCGGGCTGCTTCAACTTCTTCGTCATTATAACCTGCCTGCCGTAAGTGTTCAGCCACAAAATCCTGAGCTTGAGCACTTGAATACCAGGTAATTGCTTTACCTAATGCAGCAATTAACATTTTAAGTAATGACATAATGCCTGACCTTTATCGATAATATTTGAAAGTCATTCCTTATCACAGGGATAGTACTCAGAACCAAAGGGGGGGAAGTCCTTATTGCCTGTAACATTAAATGTGTATGACTTTCCATTCGCATCACTGACACGAATGACTTTCGCCTGACGTAATGCCTCCCATTCTGTTTTTATCCGTTCCAATGAGTGAAAGGGTTGTGATACTTCATGCCCATCAACCTGTAGCTGAGAATAATCACCGCTAAACCCGGCCTGCACACGTAAAACAGGCGGTTTTGAGGAATATAATTCACAGCTGATTTCAAGATAATGCTTATCGTCATTACTCAGATGAACGCCTGCATATCCCTGCAATGACCAGTATGTCCACTCAGCCGCAACAGCACTACCCAAGGGTAACAACAGCGCCGCCAATACGGCACCTTTTAAGTATTTCATGTGACGTATCCTTATATTTCAGTGAGATATTGAAGTGTTATTTCAATCAAAAGTGAATGTCCAACCGCCTTTGTCAGTATCCACCTGGACTTCTGAGGCAACACAATCATTGTAAAAAGGGACTTTCACCGATTCACCATAGCGAAGTGTGGCCGGGATAATCGTTTCCTTATTGCTGGTGCCGAAGTATTTCAGATTTCCAATACGGCAATTTCCACGATTGACACTGATATTATTGATACGAACAGTATCCGTTTTAGCGGTGACAACGACATCAACGTAGCGATTTCCCGCCACATGGACATTGTTATATGCCATTACCGTTATTGGTACCGGTGTTTGCGCACCGATGACCATTCCGGAGAAGAATAATGATAATGCGGGTAATAACCATTTTGAATGATTCATGCAATAACTCCTTATAAAATGCGTGTAGTATCTCATTGTGTAATGTGGTGATTTAATAAGTGTGAATGAGTTTAACGACACTCATTATTTATCTTATTTATTCACGTATAAGTTCACAGATATATTGAAAGTGTGGTAGCGCTGTAATGAATCGTTTATCCTGAAAGATTCGTCTCATTTCCTCCTTTTTACTAAATGAACTAATGGTCATAGCTACATCGGTAATTGCCACCAAATTAAATACTTTTATGTGGTTTTGCTTTTCTGTCGCCAGATACCATTCCCCATCAAAGTAAATAAGGCGATAGGGGGCAATGGCGATTTGTTTGCGGCCATTATGTAAAAAGTTGATTAAGCGGTTTTTAACTATAGCCTGTGTGATGGCATAAAACCCACCGAACAAAGAAGGAACATTTCGTGGCGGCGCATTATAGACGATATAGGGAGAGTCCTGTCCTGCATCCAGCAAAACGGAAAGCAACTTTTTATCCAGTGCAGGGAAAAATTGTGCCACATGGGTAATACGCGCAAACGTAATGATATCGTGATCGGTACGAAATGGCCCCCTGGCATCAGAAAGCCGCAAGTATCCATCTTTTAATTCGGTATCCAGATACTGTAACCGCTGTCGTAAATCTCTCTGAATCGTTCTTTCCGAGACATTGAATTCTAAAGCCAGTTGTTTGACTGACAGAGACTCCCCCATGAAGAGCCTGCTGACTAGAATAGCCAGGCGACTGGCGAGCCGGTCGTAACGTTTTCCCTGTTCAGGCATGGTGTTAATTCCTGTATAAATTCCGTGCATCCCTTTTGGCATATACGGAATAAATCAATATTGGGTAAGGTTTTTCTGACGTAGCCAGGCGATAACGATGCAGGCAGGGATCGTGACTCTGTATGCCGGGCCCGCAATATCCGACAGCATCCAGGCTGAACTGAGCGCCAAACCGACGGGGCCAGCGAGAACTGAAAGGGCGCGAGACGCAACGAACACGGTTCCCCAGGTGGCGATCCCTCCGAGTGCGGTGATAACGCTGGCTGCCAACGTTGTTGCGAGTTCCAAGGCGGCAACAGAAGAGGTACGAATGGCTGCCTGTATAGCGATAAGAATGAGTTGCGGTGTTGGGCTGGTTAAATCGAGCTGCATATTTTTAGACAACATCGCCAGTTCATCTGGTGTCATTTTATCCAGACTTTTTTCCAGCACTTTCATGAGCAGATTGAGTTCAATCGACTCCGTCGTACTGTTTTTATTGTAATTAACATCCAGCTTGTCACAGACATCGCACAAAATTTCACGGTAAAGAACGCCCTGTCCACCGCGCACCAAACTGACTAACGTGTTTGCGCCAAAAGTTTGTAACTCTGCGCCTATCGACGTCCAGTATTTGCTGTGATCCGGGTAAAAACGTTGATATTCGCTTGTGCTGGTTAACGTCTCCGACCAGCGTTTTTCACCGTCCTTACTATCAATGGTTAACAATTCAACCAGCAGTTGAAGGTCTTCATTACTGCATTGGCTTAGCAAAGCCAAATCAGGATCTAGCCGATAAACTGCCATCATCTATCCTCAATAATCGTTTAGGAGCGATTACTGTAAAGATGCATATGGACAGGATGTGTCATTATTTTTGTTTATTTTTTGTTCTATTTATATAAACACGGGCAGGATGTGTCAAAAAAGAAGAATACTAAATAACTCAGCACATTTCTGCTCGACGTTTAATCGAGCGAAACCAACACTGCCTAGTACTCATGCCCTACGAGGGTAACGCTACAATGTGAAATTTTAATCAAGTGTTCTCTTAACTGTATGCCTCTCAGATTCATAGCAAGGGAGTTTGGGAGCGGTATTGAGGGCTATTGTTTCCGCTAGAACATTCTCAATATGGTTATATGTATTTAATTTTTAGATGAATTACACCATTTCTTTATACAACAGAGCAACTGCCATATTAACCAGAGTTGTTTGGCTTTCATTATATTTAGATGATAATTCGTTAAGCATTTTCATGCTTTCCTCATTTACTCTCAAGTGCTCTATAACTTTCTTTTTATTAATAGCCTTTTCTTTTTCACGTATTTTTTTCTGTGACCACGCTTTAATCATAGCGTTAATCAGTACTTTAAAATCATCATTTCTACTCAAGAGATAAAGTTGGGTTACTAGTGAGCATTTATTATCAGCTTCTGTCAATGGTTCAGTATATGGTACTGAGATTCCTTTTTTCTGTAGATAAGAAAGTGAAAAAATAATTACTT
>NZ_JAAWVW010000032.1:0-16864 GCF_014855505.1 Musicola keenii
ATTTTATATTGAGTGATGATTTTAACCCTGAAAAATAGGTTATTTATTAAAAATAGCGATTGCGATAACAATATATTCAAAATAATTCGAGTACAGGACTTAAGCACGCATTGGCCTGCTAAGGCAGCTTATCTGAGGGCCGTCATGCTGCCGGAAAGTGAATTCTGATGAGTTGATAGCCGACACGCCTACGACATGAGGTGTGACGGATATAGAAGACATTCTGCATGACTGCGCGTTTGTTCGGGCCACCAACCATACGTCTCGCCTTACTGTAATGAGAGACGCCGCTATTCGGGGTGAATAGCGGCGCCGGCCATCAGGCGGGAATCAGAACTGTTCCCAGTTGGCGTTGCGGGTGTTGGTTGCCAAGGCCAGTTTGTTGGGTAGCGGGGTTCTTTGCGTCGGCTGGGCGACGCGAGGCGATGCCAGATTCTGAATCTTGAACGAGCTCATCAGTTCCACCAGTTTCGCCGCCTGGTCGCTCAGGCTATCGGCCGCGCTGGCGGATTCCTCCACCAGCGCCGCGTTCTGCTGGGTGACTTGATCAAGCTGATTGACCGCGTCATTGATCTGGGTAATACCGGACTCCTGTTCTTGTGTGGTGACGCCGATGTCGCTGATCAGCGTGGCGACCTGACGGGCTTGTCCCACCAGCTCATCAATGGTGGTGCCGGCTTCGGTTACTAAGTGAGAGCCGATTTCAACCTTGTTCACGCTATCGTCGATCAGCGTTTTTATTTCCTTGGCGGCGGATGCCGAACGCTGCGCCAGGGAGCGGACTTCACCGGCTACCACCGCGAAACCGCGGCCCTGTTCGCCGGCGCGGGCGGCTTCCACTGCGGCATTGAGCGCCAGAATGTTAGTCTGGAACGCGATGCCGTCAATCACACCGATGATGTCGCCGATTTTGCTGGAACTGCTGGAGATATCCTGCATGGTGCGCACGATGTTGTTGACGGCCTCGCCGCCTTTCGCGGCGGTAAGGCTGGCGGACTGCGCCAGTTGGGTCACGGCGCGGACGGTTTCTCCGTTATGATGCAGCGCCTGGCTCATCTGCTCCATCGACGCGGCGGTTTGCTGCAGGCTGGCGGCCTGTTCTTCGGTACGCTGGCTAAGGTCGGTACTGCCGGCAGCGATCTCGCCGGCGCCGGTGGAAATGGATTCGCTGCTGTCACGCACCTGGCTGACGATGCGGCTCAGGTTTTCCCGCATATCGTTCATGGCGGCCAACACGCTGGTGGTGTCGCCGGGGCGCAGTTCAACGTTGACCGAGAGATTGCCGTTAGAAATCTCCTGCGCGACGGCGGCGGCGTAGACCGGTTCGCCACCCAGTTGGTTTTTGATGATGCGGGTGATGAACCAGGCGGTTAGTGCGCCGGTCAATGCCGCTGATAGCGCCAGTATCAGCATGATGGCGCCATCGGATCGGGCCTTGTGCATGGAGTTTTCAACCACGCTGAGGGTATTTTTTTTCTGCACCTCCATCATGCCATCCAGCGCCTGGAAAACGCCTTTCTGTGCCCGCTGCATCTCGTTGAGCATGATGTCGCGCGCCTGTGTGCGCAGTTCAGGTTGATTGGACATGCCATATTCAACCGCTTTGTTAAAGGCGCTCAGGTAGGCTGGCCGGGCCTGGGTGAGTTGTTCAAGCAGGTGTTTGGTTTCTGGTACGGATAGCCGGGTGCCCAGTTCTTTCAAGACTTCGGTATTACGGGCGATTTGCCGGTCGATCTGCTGTTTTTCATGCTGAATGCGTTCGGGGTTGTCGCTGAGCCCAATATTGAGCACCAAACGGGCGTTGGTATCGAAGCCGGTTTTGGCTTCCTGAATCAGTATCATATTGGTGAGCGTTATGTTGGAGAGTTCCTCGATATCATCTCCCAGCTTGACCAGTTGCCCACGGCCAAACACGGCGACCAGAAAACTAATGATGATCACTAACAAGAATCCTGCGCCTAGCATGGCGCCCAGTTTCATTCTGTTTAATACGCTCATAAAGATCCTTACTTTAATAATAGGTATTCCATAAAACGCATCTGACATCTGTCAGAACCTAACCGACTAGGCTCTTAAGGTAGGATATTCGGTAAGATGCGTGGTTAGCCGTGCGTGATGCCCTAAATTGACTGACTTATCTCCCTTTCTCATATTGTCTACTCGCTGTACCGACGTTGTTGATAACGCCATACGTTTTACTGGAAATAATCAGATGATTAATGGTTAATTTAAGTAAAATAATTAAATGAAACGACTAATAACTGATTTCGATAGCGTATAAATATGCATGGCGATAAATTACTCATCATCCTGCTTTGAAACACAATATTACGGATTAAGAATAAAAAATATTATTGAGTTTGTCGATCTCCCGTCTGTTAGATAGCAGAATCATAATACCTAATAAAATCTATTTTTGTGAGCCGGGTTAAGCTGTTTTGGTTATCAGAGCTCATACCATTACCTGTTATTTGGTATTTATGCGAAGGGAAATGTGGAATGCGCAACCGACGGTTTGTCTGGCGGTGGTTTATACCCATCATGCGTCATGTCGCTGGCGCGTTGGCGTTATAGGGCGGTTGGCGCGGTGTTCTTATCCGCTCTCGGAACGGTGTTGTTCACTGCATCACTGATGGGATCCTATTCATCGACGTTCACTCACTGACAGATTTTCTGAGGCTCACATTATTTAGGGTTGTGCGGCAATGCGCATATTTCAGCCACATTGGATAATGGCGGTTCATATTCAGGTAGCGTAAACGATAATTACCCGTAACCGATATCATCAGGTTATTCTGTGATGAGTAACAGACATTTCATATTTTTACCGATGAGATTCGAATCATCATTATTACTACGAATAAAAAAACGTATTACCTAAAAATCTAATCATAATAACCGGTGATAAGCGTTACCTTCATTATGTTCCAGCAAGAATGAAGCATATTCAGATGTTCCGCTTATCTTGATGAAACGTTATTATTCCCGATGAAACGTTATTGCTCCCATATATACCCTAAATAAATCGTGCTGCAGTCAGACTGCCAATCCGCGAACGCCGATGAACCGATGCCGGTCAGTGATGCAGTGAGCAATACCGTTTAGGAACGGATGGCCGCGTAGCTGGCTAGCCCACCGCGCTTGATATCGAGAGCTTGACGATCGCTGGATAAAATAATAATTGATATTAATCAAATGGATACGTTTTTTGGCCTGAGTGTTTCGCCATGAAGCAGCACATCTGAGCGCTGCCTTGCAATCGTATGCATTGTCATCGGGTTGTCATGTGAAAATTATTTTTCTGTCATTTGGGCGTGTCATGTTACCTGCCGAATATAAACGCGCTTTTCCGCTCAATAATCGCGATAACAACCTCTCAGGAGACAGCATGTTTCAGCACGCTATCCGTAAAACCGCCGCCGTCGTCATTATGGCGTTAGCCGCCAGCGCACAGGCGCAAGCCGTTACCGAAATCCCGTTTTGGCACTCGATGGAAGGGGAACTGGGTAAAACCGTCAGCTCGCTGGCGGATCGCTTCAACCAGACGCACAGCGATGTGAAGATTGTCCCGGTTTACAAAGGCAACTACGAGCAGAGTCTGGCGGCGGGTATTGCGGCTTATCGTAGCGGTAATGCGCCGGCCATCCTGCAGGTGTATGAAGTGGGCACCGCCACCATGATGGCCAGCAAGGCGATCAAGCCGGTGTATCAGGTCTTCAAAGACGCCGGTGTGCCTTACGACGAGAAAATCTTCGTGCCGACCGTTTCCGGTTATTATTCCGATTCCAAAACCGGACACCTACTGTCCCAGCCGTTCAACAGCTCTACGCCGGTGCTGTACTACAACAAAGATGCCTTCAAAAAAGCCGGTCTGGATCCGGAGCAAGCGCCGAAAACCTGGCAGCAGATGGCCGAGTACACCGCGAAGCTGCGCGCCTCCGGCATGAAATGCGGTTACGCCAGCGGCTGGCAGGGCTGGATTCAGATTGAAAACTTCAGCGCCTGGCATGGTCTGCCGATCGCCACTAAAAATAACGGGTTCGACGGTCTTGATGCGGTACTGGAGTTCAACAAGCCGGTTCAGGTCAAACACATCCAGATGCTGGAAGACATGAACAAGAAGGGTGATTTCACCTATTACGGCCGTAAAGACGAACCGACCGAGAAGTTCTATAACGGCGACTGCGCCATGACCACCGCGTCGTCCGGTTCGCTGGCAAATATCCGGCAGTACGCCAAATTCAACTACGGTGTCGCCATGATGCCGTATGACGCCGATGTGAAAGGCGCGCCGCAGAACGCCATTATCGGCGGGGCCAGCCTGTGGGTGATGAACGGTAAAGATGCCGCCACCTACAAAGGCGTGGCGGAGTTTCTGCAATTCCTGTCTACGCCGGAAATCGCCGCCGAGTGGCACCAGAAGACCGGTTATCTGCCGATCACGACCGCCGCTTACGAACTGACCAAGCAGCAGGGTTTCTATGATAAGAACCCTGGCGCCGACATCGCCACCCGTCAGATGCTGAACAAAGCGCCGTTGCCGTTCACCAAAGGGCTGCGTCTGGGCAATATGCCGCAGATTCGTACCATCGTGGATGAAGAGCTGGAAAGCGTCTGGACCGGCAAAAAGACCCCGCAGCAGGCGCTGGATGCCGCTGTGGAGCGCGGCAATGTGTTGTTGCGCCGTTTCGAACAAGCGAACAAGTAACTGCATTCCAGGCCGAAGGGATTCGGCCGCCCCTGTCTGAGAACCCTGTTTTCTGAGAACCTTGCGCATGACTGCTTCCCGTCCTGTTTTTGGCCGCAGCCTGCTGCCTTACCTGCTGGTGCTGCCGCAGCTGGCCATTACGGTGATCTTCTTCATCTGGCCCGCCGGGCAGGCGCTCTGGTATTCGGTACAGAGTGTGGATCCGTTCGGCCTCTCCAGCCGGTTTGTCGGGCTGGATAATTTCCTCAATCTGCTTCACGACAGCTATTACCTCGGCTCGTTTTACACCACGTTGCTGTTCAGTTTTTTGGTGGCGGCGTCTGGGCTTATCGTGTCGCTGTTTCTGGCCGCGCTGGTGGATTACACCCTGCGTTTTAGCCGCCTGTATCAGACGCTGCTGATTCTGCCTTACGCCGTGGCGCCCGCGGTGGCGGCGGTGCTGTGGATGTTTCTGTTCAACCCCGGTCTGGGGCTGATCACCTGGTTGCTGCACCAGTGGGGCTATGACTGGAACCACGCCCAGTACAGCGGCCAGGCGATGTTTCTGGTAGTGCTGGCCTCGGTGTGGAAGCAGATTAGCTATAACTTCCTGTTTTTCCTGGCGGCGTTGCAGTCTATCCCCCGTTCACTGATTGAAGCGGCGGCGATTGACGGCGCCGGGCCGGTGCGCCGTTTCTTCAATCTGGTACTGCCGCTGATTTCGCCGGTGAGTTTCTTCCTGCTGGTGATCAACCTGAACTACGCTTTTTTCGACACCTTTCCGGTGATTGACGCGGCCACCGGCGGTGGGCCGGTACAGGCAACGACCACGCTGATCTACAAGATTTACCGCGAAGGGTTTGCCGGCCTTGATCTTTCCAGTTCGGCGGCGCAGTCGGTGGTGTTGATGCTGGTCGTAAGCGTGTTGACGGTGATTCAGTTCCGCTTTGTCGAGCGTAAGGTGAACTATCAATGAGCAGGTTTACCATGACAGGAAGCCGGATGATTGAGCATCGTCGCGGGCTGGATATGTTCAGTCATGCCGTGCTGGTGGTCGCCATTGTGGTGGTGTTGTTCCCGCTGTATGTGGCGTTGGTCGCGGCGAGCCAGAGTCAGGCGCAGATCACACAGGTGCCGATGTCGTTGCTGCCCGGCGGCCATCTGTGGGAAAACCTGACGTCTATCTGGCAGCATGGCGTGGGCGATAACAACAGTGCGCCGTTTGGCCTGATGCTGTTTAACAGCTTCGTGATGGCGCTGGCGATCACCCTCGGCAAAATCAGCGTTTCGATGTTGTCGGCTTATGCCATCGTCTATTTCCGTTTCCCATGCCGCAATCTGTTCTTTTGGATGATCTTCGCCACCCTGATGCTGCCGGTGGAAGTGCGTATTTTCCCGACGGTCGAGGTGATTTCTCATCTCAACATGACCAACAGCTATGTCGGGTTAACGTTACCGGTGATGGCGTCCGCCACTGCCACCTTTCTGTTCCGTCAGTTCTTCATGACGTTGCCGAACGAATTGCTGGAAGCGGCGCGCATCGATGGCGCCAGCCCGATGCGTTTTTTCTTCGACATCGTGCTGCCGTTGTCCAAAACCAATCTGGCGGCGCTGTTCGTCATCACCTTTATCTACGGCTGGAATCAGTATCTGTGGCCGTTGCTGATCGTCAATGATCCTCATCTGGGCACGGCGGTGGCGGGTATTCAAAGTATGATCGCCACCGGCGATACCGCGACCCCCTGGCATCAGGTGATGGCGGCGATGTTGATAACTCTGTTGCCGCCGCTGTTGATTGTGTTGCTGATGCAGCGTTGGTTTGTGCGCGGTCTGGTTGATAGTGAGAAATAATTTTTATGGCATGTTTAAAACTTCAGGCCGTCACCAAGTCTTATGACGGCAAAAATCAGGTGATTAAGCCGATCGACCTGGATGTAGCGGACGGCGAGTTCGTGGTGATGGTCGGCCCGTCCGGCTGCGGTAAATCCACCTTGCTGCGTATGGTGGCGGGTCTGGAGCAGACCTCCAGCGGCGATATTTACATCGGCGATGAGCGTGTCACCGACAAAGAGCCAAAAGATCGCGGTATTGCGATGGTGTTCCAGAATTACGCGCTTTATCCGCATATGAGCGTCTTCGACAACATGGCCTACGGCCTGAAAATTCGTGGTTTCGGCAAAACGCAGATTCGCCAGCGGGTGGAAGACGCGGCGCGCATTCTGGAATTGTTGCCGCTGTTGGAGCGTAAACCGCGCGAACTCTCCGGCGGACAGCGTCAGCGTGTGGCGATGGGGCGCGCTATCGTGCGTGAACCGGCGGTGTTTCTATTCGACGAGCCGTTGTCCAACCTCGACGCCAAGCTGCGGGTGCAGATGCGTCTTGAACTGCAACAACTGCACAAACGGCTGCAAACCACCAGCCTGTACGTGACTCACGATCAGGTGGAGGCGATGACGCTGGCCCATCGGGTGATGGTGATGAATAAAGGCGTCGCGGAGCAAATTGGCGCGCCCGCCGAGATTTACCGTAAACCGGCCTCGCTGTTTGTCGCCAGTTTCATCGGTTCGCCCGCCATGAATCTGTGGGCCGGACAGGTGAGCGCTGACGGCTGCCGGGTCGCGCTGGCGGCGGATTTCTCGCTGCCGCTGCCGGTGGCGAAACCGGAATGGCAGGGACGCAGCGTTACGCTGGGCATGCGCCCGGAGCACATTTTGCCGTCCACGACCGGCACAGACGGCATACCGATGGTGGTGGCGACGTTGGAACTGTTGGGCGCGGATAATCTGGCGCATGGCCAATGGGCGGGGCAAAATATCGTGGTGCGTCTGTCGCATGAATGCTGCCCGCCCGTCGGTTCGACCTTGTGGTTGAAACTGCCGGAAAATGCGTGGCATCTCTTTGATTCTCAAAGCGGATTACGGATGGAAGTATGAACAGTTGGCCTTATCCCGCTATTGTCGCCCATCGCGGCGGCGGTGCGCTGGCGCCGGAAAACACATTGGCGGCGATTGATGTCGGCGCGCGGCATGGGCACCGGATGATGGAGTGTGACGCCAAGCTGTCTCAGGACGGCCAGATTTTCCTGTTGCACGACGATACGTTGGAACGCACCAGTAACGGTTGGGGCGTGGCGGGCGAGTTGCCGTGGGACAAATTGGTCGGGCTGGATGCCGGCGCCTGGTTCAGTGGTCAATTTCGTGGTGAGCGGCTGCCGTTGTTGTCGGAGGTGGCCAGGCGCTGCGCGCAGTATGACATGGCGGTGAATATCGAGATTAAGCCCACCACCGGCTGTGAGGGGGAAACCGGCCGCGCGGTGGCGCTGGCTGCGCGTGAGCTGTGGCGCGCACAACCGATTGCGCCGTTGCTGTCGTCGTTTTCCGTCGAGGCGCTGGAAGCCGCGCAACAGGCGGCGCCGGAACTGCCGCGCGGGTTGCTGCTGGATGAATGGGATGACGATTGGCTTGCTCTGACTAAACGGCTGGGCTGCGTGTCGATTCATCTCAACCACAAGTTGTTGGATGACGCTCGCGTGAAGCAACTGAAAGACGCCGGGCTGCACATTCTGGTCTACACCGTTAACCAGCCGGAGCGAGCGCGCATGCTGCTGCAATGGGGCGTTGACTGCATCTGTACCGACCGGATAGATTTGATCGGACCACAATTCAACGCCGGCTAAATGCCGCCTGTCCTGACGGGATGCGCACCGGCGAATAACCAGCGTGTTCCGTCAGGCGTTTCCTGTATGACTCCGGGTCGTCGAACCCGCCCCCGGTGTGGAGCCGCGCTCTCCGCCGCGAGCCGCCATCAGCCTGCGCCCATTGGGACTCGTATTCTTTAAGGAAAGGGCGATGCCCATATTTATTGTCTCTCTTTGGCACCAGATTTTTCTTTCGTTGCCGTTGTTCGTGCTGATTGTTCTGGGGTATGTGCTGATTCGCTACGGCAAATGGCCGACCACCGTGACGGACGCCATCAGCAAGTTCGTGTTCTCGGTGGCGTTGCCCGCCATGTTGTTCCGCATGATGTGCGATTTCTCCAAACGTCCGGCGGTGGATGCGCGACTGCTGATCGCTTTTTTCGGCAGTTGCCTGATCGTTTTCGTCATCGGACGCATCGTCGCCAGCAGGATATTCAAGTTGGACGGTGTTTCCGGCTCGGTGTTCGCGCTCGGCGGTATCTTTTCCAATAACGTGATGCTGGGGCTGCCCATCGCTACGCTGATACTGGGGCAGGAAGCGGTGCCGGCCGTGGCGCTGGTTCTGGTGTTTAACGGCCTGATTCTATGGACGTTGGTGACGGTGTCGGTGGAATGGGCGCGCAACGGTTCGCTGTCGATGAAAGGGTTCACTCGTACCGCGATCGGGGTGCTGAAAAATCCGCTGATTATCGGCATTCTGTCCGGCACGCTGTATAGCCTCACCGGGTTGCCGTTGCCTTCCACCCTCGACCAGCCGATCGCCATGTTGGGGCAAATTGCGGTGCCGCTGTCGCTGGTGGCGCTGGGCATGGGGCTGGCGGAGTATCGCATTCGCGACGGCTGGCAGTTAAGTGCGGTGTTGTGCGTGCTCAAACTGGTGGTGCAGCCACTGGTGGTTTGGGGGCTGGCGATAGCACTTGGTTTGCCGCAGATGGAAACCCGTGTGGTGGTGCTGCTGGGGTCGATGGCGGTAGGCGTCAATATCTATTTGATGTCGCGTCAGTTTAATGTGCTGGGCGGCCCGGTTGCCGCCAGTTTGGTGATGTCGACGGCGCTGGCCGCCGTGACGACGCCGCTGATCCTGACCATGATGGGCGTCAGAGTGTGATCCTAACCGGTCGGCGACGTTGATGACGCCGGCCGGCATCAATCAGTAAGTCCGGTTGGTGTTGCCGGGGCTGGCCTGCTGGATGCGTTGGCGATTCTGTTCCAATTGCTGCTTCAACTGCTGTTGCTGATTCTGGCTCTGCTGCCGGATATCCTGGTTTAGTTGCTGCTGTTGCAGTTTTTGCGTTTGTTGCATTTCCTGCAATAACCGTTTTTGGCTGCTGATGCCGTTTTCGAACTGTTGCTGTTGCGGGGATATCTGGCTGGCCGCCTGTGCCGCCAATGGCAGTGCCAGCACGAGCATCGCCAGCCTGAACAGTGTTTTCATACACGCCTCCGTATCATGATTGCTATGACGTTGCCGCCAGTGTAATCCGCAAGGGCCGCGCTGTCCGCCGTAAACTGTGCGTTGGGGCGTGTCGGCCGGATGCGGTATACTCCGGCCCACCTTTCCCCCGTTCCTGATGTTTATTATGTTTCATATTGCGCTTTATGAACCTCAGATTGCGCCCAATACCGGCAATATCATTCGTCTGGCGGCCAATAACGGTTGTACGTTGCACCTGATTGAACCCTTGGGATTTGATTTCGAAGAGAAGAAATTACGTCGGGCTGGGTTGGATTATCATGATCTGGCGAACGTTAAGCGGCATCCGGATTACTCGTCGTTTATTGGCGCGGTGGCGGGATGCCGGATTTTCGCCTGTACCACCAAGGGCAGCCGCCCCTATGACGAACCGGCCTATCAGCCGGGCGATGTGCTGCTGTTTGGCTCGGAAACCGCCGGCCTGCCGGATGATATTCGTAACGGTTTTGATCCGGCATTCCGCATTCGGATTCCGATGGAGCCGGATTGCCGCAGTTTGAATCTGTCCAATTCGGTCGCCATCATCAGCTATGAGGCCTGGCGGCAGAATGGTTTTGGCGGCCGCCGCTGACGCGCTGAAGCACATGGGATCCTGGCCGGAGCGTATGGCGGATCCCCTTCCAGCCACGCTTGCGCATATCCGGGATAGCGGCGTTTCTGGGGGCAACGCCGGTCGATCAACGCCGGTCGAGTAACGGTGCGTGGGACGACGGCGTCGGATTAAGCAGAAATACCACTTCGCCCAGATAGAACGGCGAGGCGGACAGGCGGCGTTGCCACTGTTCGTTCCACTTGCCGTGCTGCACCAACCCGATGCGAAACGGTAGCTTCAGGGCCAATAATGAAGGCAGATAGTCGGCGTAGGTGGCGACGGTGCGCCGCCCTTGATAAGTCTGCACCACCAATTCGTCTACCACGCCGTTGAGCTGGTTCAACTGCCCGATATCGCCGTTTTTGGTCCAGTCCAACAGGCCGGTGATACTTAACTTGCAGCCTGGCGGCAGGCGTTTGCGTAATTCCTGCAGGAATGCGGCGTAGTGGGCCAGATGGCGGCTTTTGGCGTCGAAATCAATCTGAATACCTTCCACCGGGTTGCCGTAGGCGCTCCAACGTTGCCGTAATCGCAGCAACTGGCTCCATTCGTGTTCGTTGATGACCAGCTCGGAAACACGAAAAGAGAGCCAAAGGTGTTTGACCGCCAGCCGGCTGGGCGGCAACCCCTGACGCAGAAAGACGTTTTTGCCATTGCGCCTGGCCAGTTCACCCTGATGCAAATACAGCGTGTTCGCCTGATGGAGAACCGGCTGAGGCTGCACCGCCGCCCACAACCAAAATGCCTGATAGCGGTCGGCATTGACGGTAGTATCGTGAGCCGACGCGCTGTCAGCGGAAAAGGGCAAACACCACAGGCAGGCCAGCAGGAGGCCGCTTACCAGTAATACTTGAGCTGCCTTGCCCATTGACTGCCTTTGTAGTCTGTTTTCAACTGGCGGAACCAGGCGTTGCGTGTTTCCTTGCTGATATCCTGCGAGCCGCAATCGTTATAACCACTGGGCGCGTAGCAGTAGACGGCGCGATACAGCGCGTAACTTTTATCTTCCGGCGGCGCTTTCGGATCGGCGATGACCTGCATGTAGCCGTCAAGGCGGGTGTATTCCTGCCCCTGATAACGGGTTTTCGCGCCCGTCAAACCGTTGAGCATGTTGTTTTCGCCCCAGTCGAACCCCACGCTATTCCCGCTACGCAGTACAAATTCGCCCATACAGTTGATGGCATGTGCATCGTTGGGGTTTTGGCTCAATGTGACGACGGTTTCTTTTAATGACGGGCACTCGTACCCGTCTTCGGTGTCGCTGCCGTCCCAGTCGAATACCGTCAGATCTTCTTCGTTCCAACTTTGGTTTTCCGTACTTTCCAGCGGTGCGATGGTTTTAAGCAATGCGCTGTCTTGCAGGAACCCGGCATAGTCGTGGTGACTCAGTTGTTTAGTCAGCAATGTGTGCAGGGCGATGGCGCGCTCTTCATGAGACTGCTGAGCGCCGGTTTGGCGGCGCAGCAACTCGGCATCGGCACTGACTTTCAGGATCGCAGAGCGGAACCGCAAATTTTTCACCGGGCTTTCCGGTGTGAATACCCGTTCCGGTTGCCCGCTGTCCACCAACGTCTGGGCCAGTAGCAGTTGCAGATATTGCTGTTGGGTGTAGCTGGTTTTCAGCATCAATAGGTGGCGCCAGTGCGCTTCCGCTGCATCCCACTGTTGTTGCTGCTGCATGGCCAGCCCGCGCAGCACCTGATTGCTGAAGGTGATCACGTTGGTGATGTCTTTGTCGGTGGTCATCGGCAGCAGCGTGACCACCGCGGCATAATCCCGCTTCAGATAGAACTGGTAGGCGGCTTGCAAATAGAGGAATGCATCCTGCATGTTTGCCTGTTCGAATAAAGGCTGCTGTTGGTTCAACTCTTCCTGCGTCAGCGCTGGCAGGCTCATCCAGCCTTCCGGGCTGCGCAGGCGTTTGATGTCCTGCACCAGCATCAGGATCGGCGTATCGGCGGAAGTGACGAAACGGCTGTCTTCCAACAGTTTGTTGTCGACTTCATTGCTGATCCCCAATAGATCGTCGACGCTGTTGGCGTTGCTCAACGCCTGGCTGAACTGCCGCGCGAGAGCGACGATATCGCCGCTGATCCAGTAGGCGCGGCGGTACAACCCCCGCGCCGAGTCGACATAACGACCTTGTGGATAATTTTTCAGATAGTCGTCAATACGCTGAACCGCTTTTTGCCCGGCGTTCCGGTCCATTTTTCGGGCATCGAACATGCTGTATTCGTCGAGCGCGTCTTTCATGGCTTCGTTGATGGCGACCCGGATCAGCATATAACGGGCAGTTTCCGCCACCCAGGTCTGGCCTGCCGGCAACAGTTGTTGAAACCCGCTTTCAGCCTGTTCCAGGTTCCCGTCGTAAAATGCCGCTACGGCGGCAAGGTAACGGCGGAGCTCGTCCGCATGGCCTTTCCCCGGCAGGGAGGCCAAATCGGCATTGACATTGCCGACGGAATAATCGGCAGCGAGCATGTTGATGCGTGCCAACGCCAGCGAGACCCGCTGATCATTCGTCAGTTCTCCGTCGCCGCGCAGCAGATCGAAAAACGCCTCCAGCGTGGTGAGATCGTTGGAAATCCAGCGGCCCTCCAGATCGATCGGCGTTAAATTACGCAGTTTTTCCAGAACCGGTTCCGGCAGATGCAGCAACCCAGCTTTTTGCACCAGCGCGGCGTTGGGCTGGGGAGTCGCATTGTCTCTGTTCTGCGCTGCATCGCTGGCGGCATCCGTGGTGTTGTCGTCATCCTGTTCGGTAGCGGCCAGCCCCATCACCCGGTAAGCAGTGAATGGATCGTCGCGGGAATGCGGTTGATCCGGTGGCGGTTGCGGGATCGGTAATGAAATACGGTTTCTGCTGCTTTGCAGCAGTATCAGATTGGTTCGGGTGTCGTTATCCGGCAATAGATAAGGGAGTGCGGGCACGCCGCAGTCGGCATCGGAGAAACCACATACGCTATCGCTGGATGCAAACACAGGAGCATTCATCAGCATGGCAGTCAATCCAGCCAGTAAGGCTAATCCTTTCATGTCCTTTTCCTGTGCAAGGTATCAGGCAACATCAAGAACGTATCCCGTCAGATCGTGCTCAGAACGTATCTGATGGGATAATTTCTCTTCCGGCGGCTAACCGGTGATATCTGGCACAACACTCTACCCGACCAATGGAAAAACTCAATGTGTGGGCATCGTGGTTGTGATGATAGATAGACAGTATGACGACTTCGTGCAACAGGTGATTGAAACGGCGTTTTTACGGGCGACGACAAGGGAGTGCGTGGCCCGTTATTGCGTGGGGGGATGCGGTCAATGCTGGTACAGCGGCAGCCATAGTGTGAGCTGCAATCCGCCCAGCGGGCTATCGTCCGCTTTGATCCAGCCGCGGTGCTGGGTGATGGCCGTTTCGACAATCGCCAACCCCAGGCCGGTACCGCCGGATTCGCGGTCGCGCGCTTCGTCGGTACGGAAAAACGGGCGGAAAATCTGCTCCCGATCTTCCGGGCTGACGCCGGGGCCGTCGTCCCCGACGACAATAGTGACTCCCTGATTGTCGACGGAGAAAGAGACGGCGATGCGACTGTAAGAATAACGCAGTGCGTTGCGAACGATATTTTCCAGTGCGCTGTCGAGGGCCGTCGGGTTGCCGAATAATGGCCATGGGCCCGGCGGCGCAAGCACCTCCAGCGTTTTCCCCATCTGTTCCGCTTCAAAACCGGCATCGGCCAGCACATCGCTCCACAGTTCGTCCGCTTTCAGCACTTCGCGCGACAGTTCGTTCTTATGCTGATTACGCGACAGCACCAGCAAATCATTGATCATGCTATCGAGCCGTTGGGTTTCCGTTTCAATGCGATTCAGCTCGTTATTTTCGCCCTGACGCCGACGCAGTAGCGCCGTCGCCAATTGCAAACGGGTCAGCGGGGTACGCAGTTCGTGGGAAATATCGGACAACAGACGTTGTTGGGCAGTTACCATGCGTTCAAGCGCACTAACCATCTGGTTGAAACTGGAGCCGGTGGCGCGAAATTCCTGCGGGCCAGATTCCAGTTCCGGGTGCTGGCGCAGGTTGCCTCGGGCGACTTCATCCGCGGCATTTTTCAGCTTCCGCGCCGGTTTTGCCAGGCTCCAGGCTAGCCACAGCAACAGCGGCGAGCTGGTGAGCATCGTGACCAATAACAGCAACAATGGGCGGTCAAACAACAGATTGATGAAATCGGATTGCGGACTGTTGGCTGGGCGAATCATGTACATCATGTAGTTGTCTTCACCGTCGCGGATGGCGAATGGCCCCAGCAATTCCACCCGACCGTAATTCTTTTTCTGCGGGAAATCCGCGTTATCGGACTGGCCGATAAAGTTACGGACGATCTGCATTTCCTGACGCTGCGCGCCGATGACACGCCCTTCGCTGGTAACTAATAGCAAACGCTGGCCGGGCGGCGCCCATTTGTCGATCACGCGGAACAGGCGTCGCCACCAGAGCAAGTCGTTGGCCGGGTCGGTGGCCAGTTCCATTTCGATGTGCTGTTCCAGCATCAGCCCTTGGCGTTGCTCGCTTTCCAGCAGTGGCGTCAGCTGGCGGGAGTCCAGTTTGGGCAATAACAGCACCAGCACCAGCACCAGCGCCAGCGTCAACCAAAAAATAGCGAAGATACGCGCGGTCAGGCTGTTGATCATGCCGTGGAAACCATCAGATAACCGCGGCCGCGCAATGTTTTGAACCAGGGTAAGCCGTCTTTACGTTCCGGCAGTTTCCGGCGCAGATTGGAGATATGCATATCGATGGCGCGATCAAACGGCGTAAGACGCTTGCCCAGCACTTCCTGGCTGAGGTGCTCGCGGGAAACCACCTGTCCGAGGCGTTGCGCTAGCAGGTACAGCAGGGTGAATTCCGTCCCGGTCAGTTCCAGCACGACGTGATCGAAACTGGCTTCCTGGCGGCCCGGATTGAGGCGCAGCGCGTCAACTTCAATGGTGGGGGCGCCGGCTTCGCCCGCTTGTTGTTGGTCAGTCCAATTGGAACGACGCAGAATGGCTCGGATGCGGGCAACCAGTTCCCGGTCATTGAACGGCTTCGGCAGGTAATCGTCCGCCCCGAGCTCCAGACCGAGCACGCGATCCAGCTCGCTGCCGCGGGCCGTCAGCATAATCACCGGCGTCTGGTAGCGTTGACGCAGCTCTTTGAGTGTATCGATGCCGTTTTTTCTGGGCATCATGATGTCCAGCAACAGTAGGTCGATCGAATCATCCAGTACGCTCAACGCCTGTTCGCCATCGTGGGCAACAACGACGCTAAAACCTTCCATTTCAAGCAGTTCCTTGAGCAGGGATGTCAGCTCTTTATCGTCATCAACCAACAGAATTTTATTCATAAGTCACCTACCTCCATGGGCAAAATACGTCATAGATCGCTGCTATTCCATGACTTTACGTAGTTTTACATCGTCTGACGCATGTTTGCAGCAGGGTAATTAGACTGAGCTTCATCGATTCACAGAGCAGCTCACCGAATTGAGGAGTCATTGATGCAGGGCACCACCATCACGTTGTCAGTCGCTTCACTGTTGATGCTGGTAACCGGAGCAGCGATGGCTGCCGGAAATGGGTCTCTTACGAAAGGGCTCTGTTATCGGGATGAATCTGCCATGAAACGTGAAGAGAGTCAGCAGGGTATGTTTGATGCTGTGAAGTTGACTGAACAACAGCGCCAGCAAATGCGTGATTTGACGCGCCAGGTACGCAATATGCCGCCGCCTCTTTACGATATTGATGATGTTGAGACGATGTACCGACTGGTCACGGCGGATAAATTCGATGCTTCCGCAGTGCGAGCGCAAATCAGCCGAATGGCCGAAGCGCAAATAGCACGCCAAGTCGAAATGGCCAGGGTTCGCAATCAGATGTACAAGCTGTTGACCCCGGACCAGAAGACAATGCTGAATCACCAGCATGAACAGAATATGCAGGATGTTCGTCAGCAGATAGCGGCTGACCAGAGCGCCAGAAGTATGGATATGTTCCGCCAGGGACAATCCGTCAGTTCCGAGTAGTGAGTCGTGCTGAGATGTAGTGTGTAGTGCTGAGAGTAGTGTGTTGTTGAGAAGTAACCTTTCCTTGCCATAGACACCATCCCTGTCTTTTCCCCGCCTTGATGGCGGGGTTTTTTTTGCCTGCTTGTTGTGCCATGGTCGCGGCAACGCTCACGGCGTGCTTTCTTTCATCCCTGTTTACATCATGTTGTCCAGCGTAACAGTGCACCAAAATGGCTTGCCGATCCGGCGCAAATCAAGCTGGTCAACGAACAGCGCCGGGCGTCGCTGAACTCTCTGAGTGTGGATCCGACGAATCCCAGCCCAATTATCGCCGAGCAGCTTATACCGGAGGATGCCGGTGGTGGGTGGTGGGTGG
>NZ_JAAWVW010000033.1:0-14410 GCF_014855505.1 Musicola keenii
ACAATGCCCATCCGGAGCTGGAATTTGACATTGTCACAGTTGGCCATTTATTTTGAAGGGCGACTAAATAACGTGATGACGCTGTAGAATTTTTAACGTGACACAGAATTCTGAACGCTCTCGATTCCTCGGCGGCAGTTCTGGCAATAGAACGCATACCATGTGCCACCATTTCACCGCCAAAACCCATGCGGATTATCGCTGCGTTAGCTGTTTGCTCGTGCATATGGCTAAGAGGAGCTTTGATGCTGGGGAAAACCCACTCACGATGACCGCTGATTGGTTTCATGGATTCAAGAATACGCATAGCTTCCTTACTCAATGGAACCTTGTGGGGCCGTTTCATCTTCATGAACTCAGCGGGGATGTTCCAGAATCGGTTCTCTTCGTCGATGTCAGTCCAACGAGCACGGACAGCCTCTCCGGGGCGAACCCATGTAAGAAGTTGCCATTCAATCAGTAGGCGTGTTTCTAAGCGTATAGATGCGTTTGCTAAAGCCACTATGAACCTTGGTAACTCGCTGGGGGGCAGAGCTGGCATGTTTTGCTTCTTTGGTTTGCTGAAACGCTGTGTGAGGTTATCTGCGGGGTTGAACTCAATAAGCTCTTCTGTAGCCGCATAACGGAAAATTTCGTTCAGTCGGGAAATTATACGGCGTAGAGTTTCAAGAACACCTCTTTGCTCGATAGGGTCAAGATGTTGTTTCAACATCTTAGGGCGGATCTCTTTAATAGGAATATCCCCCAATGTTGGAAAGATGTTTCGTTCAAGGCTACGCCAGATATCCTTAGCATGATCTTGCGATATGCCTGATGTTTTAATTTTTTCATCAAGCCACTTTTTCGCCACTGTTTGGAATGTGTGTTCAGTGGCATCTTTGAGCGCTTGAGCTTTTTGCTCATTGTGGGATTGGGGATCGATACCCTGTGCAAGCAAAGAGAGGTATTCATCCCGTAGCGCTCTTGCTTGAGCAAGTGTCAGGTAGGGATAGAACCCAAGACTCATTTTGGCCCGTTTCTTGGTTAAAGGAACGGTATAGCCGAGGTGCCAGATTTTTTTGCCACTTGGTTTGATACGCAGGAACAAGCCATCTCCATCCCATAGTGTGAACTCTTTCTCTGTGGGCTTGGCCTTTTTGATCTCTGTGTCAGTGAGTTTTGTTGCTACCTTCGGCATTTTTGCTCCCTCGTTTTTACTCCCTCATCGACGAGGGATAATAGGAGGGTGCCATAAGGAGTGGTTTCTAGCAATTCTCAGTAGACTTCACTGGACATGAAAAAGGCCGCAAACCCTTGTGGGATGCGGCCTTTGTAGACTTGAGTAGACGTCATTTTACTAAAAAGTGGTGGAGCTGGCGGGAGTTGAACCCGCGTCCGAAATTCCTACACCTTCGGTACTACATGCTTAGTCTGGTCTTTACATTCGCTTGCCAGCTGCGGACAGACACGCCACTAACAAACTAGCCTGATTAGATTTAACGCTTCAACCCCAGGCAAGGCATCCACGCGATCTCTTTTAGGTTTGACCTCTCTTGATCCCCGTCCTAAGAGCGGAGGCTAGGGAGAGAGGGCTGTAAGCAGGTTATTAAGCTGCTACTGCGTAAGTTTCGTCGTTTGCGACTATTTTTTTGCGGCTTTTTACGAGGCCAACCGCCCCTCGGCATGCACCTTGGGTTTCGCGAATCCCGTCGAATCCAGAATCAGCCCCAAGATATTTTACTATTATAACAGAGATATGGATCGCTAATCTACCGTTAGCGGGCGGCGTTTTTCATTATGCGCGCTTTATCCAATTTCCATTCACGTTCTTTGATATCGTCCCGTTTGTCGTGCTCTTTCTTCCCTTTGGCTACGCCAATCTTGACCTTACACCAGGCGTTTTTCCAATACAGTGATAATGCGACGACTGTATAACCTTCACGATTTACTCTACCGTACAGTGAGTCTAATTCACGCTGATTTAACAGGAGCTTACGTGTACGTGTTGGATCACAGATTACGTGGCTGGAGGCTACATGCAACGGTGTGAATGTTGCACCAAATAGATAGGCTTCGCCATCGCGCAGCATGACATAACTGTCACTGATATTGGCTTTGCCTGCTCGCAGGGATTTGACTTCCCACCCCTGTAGGGACAAGCCCGCCTCAAATTCTTCTTCTATGAAGTATTCGTGGCGGGCACGCTTATTGAGTGCAACGGTGGCAGAGCCGGGTTTATATGCTTTTTTCTTTGTCATAGTGCCGTCATTATACTGGTTGCTGCGGTGAATGAAATCCCTGTCATGATACGGCCGCATTCTGAATGAATCGATGCGATGTTCTTCGCAGAATTTTTGTCTGGCTACTCAATAGTGATATTATTTTGCGCGATTTATGACTCACGGAAAATGGTATGCCCAAAATAAGTCGTTCAGCATTGGTCCCCTTCAGTGCGGAGCAAATGTATAAATTAGTCAATGACGTTCCCTCTTATCCGAAATTCTTGCCAGGATGTGTCGGTAGTCGTGTTCTTTCTTCTTCTTCAGAAGAAATGACAGCCGCAGTTGATGTTTCCAAAGCTGGGATCAGCAAGACGTTTACGACTCGTAATGCATTGACTAATAACCAGTGTATTTCTATGCAATTGGTTGATGGTCCATTTCGTCAGTTGACGGGAGACTGGCGTTTTATTCCTCTTGGAGACCAGGCCTGCAAGGTTGAATTGCATCTTGATTTCGAATTCAAGAGCGTCCTGATTGAGCTTGCATTTGGTAAAGTATTCAAGGAATTAGCCAACAATATGGTTCAGGCGTTCACTCAGAGAGCTAAAGAGGTTTATAGTGTCTGAAATTCATGTTGAAGTGGTTTATGCTTTGCCGGAACGTCAGTATTTGCGATCCCTGACTTTAGAAGAGGGAAGTTCTATAGAATTAGCTATCAGAAATTCTGGAGTGTTGGCGCTGTGGCCTGAAATTGATCTTAATATCAATAAGATCGGTATTTTCAGTCGGCCAGCCAAATTGGGCGATGTATTGCGAGATGGTGATCGTGTTGAGATTTATCGCCCATTGTTGGCTGACCCGAAAGAACTCCGTCGTCAAAGAGCGGAGCGTTCAAAAAATAAGGCACGGTAATGTGCCTTATTTTTTGTCCGTCAGCCGGGACGAAAGTGCTATTTCACTCAGTTTTACTGTAATGCTGGCTTGTTATCAATAGTGGTCAAAACGCCCTGACTGTTGAAGGTCAGAGTCAGCGTTTGCTGTTTGACGGCATCGTGGCCTGGTTGTTGACGGAAAACATAGAACCAAGTGTCAGTCCCGAATGGATCCTGCAACATCGGAGTGCCCAGTGTGTAGGCAACCTGTTGTTTAGTCATTCCATTATGAATTTTGGCAACGTCAGCTGACGCCAGGTAGTTCCCCTGATTGATGTCCGGCCGATAAACCATACGTTCGAACATAGAGCAGCCAGCGGTTAACATAACAACCACTACCGTGGCGACGGCAGTCAGCGTTTTACAGCGCATAGTGATTACATTCCTTAAGGGCATAGGTTGCAGATGATAATAGACCTTGCCTGACTTGAAAACCTGCAAGATATCCGTAAGACCCCGTGAACCCGAAAAAGTTGAATCCTTATTATGCGGCTAGTAATTCTTTCGCGTTGGCCAGTGTGTTTTTGGTCACAGCAGAACCTCCCAATAGTCTGGCTAATTCTTGCAAACGCGCTTTTTTATCCAGAGATTGCATGAGTGTCTCAGTCATTGCGCCGTCTGTATGTTTGCTGACGAAATAGTGGTGATGGCCACAACCGGCAACCTGTGGTAAATGAGTTACACACATTACCTGGGTTGATTGACCTAATTGACGCAGCATCCTACCCACAATCGCTGCAGTTGGTCCGCTGATGCCTACATCTACTTCGTCGAAAATCAGTGCGGGTGTATCCATTTTTTGGGCAGTAATGACTTGGATAATCAATGCAATACGTGACAGTTCGCCACCAGAGGCAACTTTGGCAAGGGGCTGATGCGGTTGTCCTGGGTTGGTCGTTACACAAAATTCGATCTGATCGGCGCCATTGGCGGTAAGCGATTCCGGAGTAAAGACCACGTCAATGGCGAATTGACCATGCGGCATGGCCAGTTCATGCATATTTTCCGTAATCTGTTGCGCCAGTTCGTTGGCGCATTGGCTGCGGCGTTGGTGGAGCTGCTCAGCCATATGCAGTGCCTGTTGGTAATATTCCTGTACGGTTTGACTTAATGATTCGTGATCATTTTCCTGTTGTTCCAGCAGCTGCTGTTCCTGTAACAGTTGTTGATGGAATGAGGGCAATTCTTCCGGCTGGACGTGATGTTTCCGTGCCAGCGACATCTGGCGGGACAGGCGTTGTTCAAGTTCATAAAGCCGATTAGGATCGAGATCCATTCTGTCGCAGTAATGTCTCAATTCGTCGCTGGCTTCGCTTATCTGGATGCTGGCCTCTTCAAGAAGGGAGAACACGCCTGAAAGTTGGTTATCCATACTGATTAACTCAGATAGCTGATGGCTTGCACTATGCAACATGCCGAGTATGTTCTGGTCTTCATTTTCACTCAGTATCTGCAGGGCTTGTTGGCTGAGCGACATCAATTGCCCGCTATTGGCTAACCGCTTGTACTCGATATCAATTTGTTCGTATTCGCCGATTTGTGGAGCAAATTCATTGAGTTCCTTTAGCTGATATTGCAGCAATTCCCGGCGGGCTTCGCGTTCGAACATGGATTGTTGATGCTGGGCCAGCTCCCGGCAGCTCTGGTGCCACTGCTGCCAGATTTGACGCATAGCGGACAGTAATTGAGGATCGTCGGCATAGGCGTCGAGCAGCTGACGCTGATGCTCGGGTTTGAGCAACTGTTGATGGGCGTGTTGGCCGTGCACCTGGATCAGGTACTGCCCCAATTCTCGCAATTGCGAAAGTGGGACGGCGGTGCCGTTGATGAATGCGCGGGAACGTCCATCTGCGCTGATGACTCTTCTTAGCAGGCATTCGTTGTTGTCATCCAACTGATTGTGCTCCAGCCATTTCAGTGCGGCAGGTGTGTCCGAAAGAGCAAAGCGGGCACAAATATCCGCTCTGGCAGCGCCTGGGCGAATCATGCTGGCGTCGGATCGGTTTCCGAGGCAAAGCCCCAGTGCGTCGATAGCGATAGACTTCCCCGCACCGGTCTCGCCGGTAATTACGCTCATACCTGTCTGAAAATCGATTTCCAGTTCGCGAACGATCGCGAAGTTACTGATAGTGAGTTGCGCCAGCATGATTGTATCCTGTATGTAACAACACCTGTTGTTGCATACAGTATAAACTGGTTTTTTATACAGTAAAGTAGGATGGGCCGTTTTCAGAATAATTTTTTCGACCAGCCCAGCTTGCTACTTAATGTATTGAAGTAATTATAATTTTCTGGGTGTATCAAGTTCAGATGATGTTCACTGCGACGGATCAGAACCTCTTCACCTTCCTGAATCGGCAGGGCGATCTGGCTATCGCAACTGAGCTCAAGATCTTGGGTGATATGAGAAAATTTGAGACAAATGGTACTGCTGCTGTTAATCACCAAGGGTCTGGATGACAACGTATGGGGAAACATCGGAACCAGCGCGATGGCATCCAGCGATGGCGTCAGAATAGGGCCGCCTCCGGATAACGAGTAGGCAGTGGAACCCGTTGGCGTCGAAATGATCAGCCCATCTGATCGCTGAGAAAAAGCAAATCGATCGTCTATATAGACTTCAAATTCAATCATATGCGCCACTTTACCAGGATGCAGCACCACCTCGTTAATGGCGGTACTGCTGCTATTGGGGTGGTTTGATCGGCAGATTTCAGCTTCCAGCATAAATCGGCTTTCACAGAGATAACGGCCGTCCAGCACATCGCTAAGCTGCTGTTGAGTATGGTCAGGGTCAAGATCGGTAAGAAAACCGAGATTGCCGCGATTGACACCGATGACGCTGATATTGTGGCGGGAAAGTACGCGCGCTGCGCCCAGCATATTGCCGTCTCCGCCAACGACCACGGCAAGATCGGCCTGTTGGCCTATCTCGGACAGATTTCCGGTCATGGCCCCCTGAAGCTTAAGCTCCTGTGCGACCTGTTCGTCAACGATAACGTCGTAACCTTTGGCGCTCAGCCAGTGGTACAGCATTTCGTGAGTAGTCAGTGCTGTGGGGTGGCGCGGATGGCCGACGATACCGATGCAGTTAAACGCTCTGTTCATTGGGATGGTTCATCCTTTACGGGAACGCCTGCCGCTCCCTGTTTTCGGGCCAACAATATGTGAGTAGTTCCCTTGAAACCCCGGTTTTGATCCCCATAATAAGCGAACTAGCGAGATGAATGCGAAAACCGCGGAGAATTTCATGAGTAGTAAAGAACAGAAGTCGCCTGACGAGCAAGTCTTGGATCAGAAGGATACGGCACAAAGCCAGCAAACGGATACGATGCCAGAGACGACGGAAGTGGCTGACTCGCGTGATGAGCGTATCGCCGAACTGGAAGCGCAACTGGATGAAGTTCAGCAGCGTGAGCGTGAAACCGTACTGCGTGTTCGTGCTGAAATGGAAAACGTTCGTCGCCGTTCTGAACTGGATGTTGAGAAAGCGCATAAGTTTGCGTTGGAGAAATTTGCCGGAGAAATGTTGCCGGTGATTGATAATCTGGAGCGTGCACTGGAAATGGCCGACAAATCCAGCGAGGCGCAGGCATCCACGATCGAAGGCGTGGAGTTGACATTGAAATCGATGCTGTCTGCTGTTCGCAAATTTGGCATTGAGGTTGTCGCCGACGTAAACGTACCGTTTAATCCGGAAGTGCATCAGGCGATGACCATGATGGAATCGGCTGAACATCAGCCGAACCATGTCATGTTGGTGATGCAAAAAGGGTATACGCTGAACGGTCGGCTGCTACGCCCGGCGATGGTCGCCGTTTCAAAAGCCAAAGAATAATCGCATCTGGCTTTCTCTCCGGAACTCGTTTGACCAGTTCCGGAGGTCTTTTCCCCCTCATGTTGTTTCTTTTTCTTGCATTGTTTCTTCCCATCAAGCGTTTCCTGGCCCCACTACAGGTTTCTGATATTTTTATTTCATTGATATCTAATGAAAAATATTATTTCGATAACCTATTGAATGTTTTGTTAAAGTCATCAGGGATTGGTTGCTTTTTTTGTTTATATTTTGTTAATGTCTGAGCAATAAAAGTTATACATTTATTGGATACGTGCTTAATCGTCTTTGCCTATCGAAATAATCATTTTTTACCACTCTAAATGCACTTGATAATCATTATCATTTTTGTGAGAGTAGCAAAATATCAGTGTTAGAAGGGTTACTTATATGCCGGGGAGTCGTGTAGTGGAATCAGTCAGCCGTACATCGAGAAAGCTTAAGCTTTCATTGATGGGGCCGGCCTTTATCGCGGCGATCGGTTATATCGATCCCGGTAATTTCGCCACCAATATTCAATCTGGTGCTGCTTATGGCTACCAGTTGCTGTGGGTTGTCGTTTGGGCGAATTTAATGGCTATGCTCATTCAGTTGCTTTCCGCCAAGCTCGGTATCGCTACTGGGAAAAACTTGGCGGAACACATCCGAGATCGCTTTCCTCGCCCTGCAGTCTGGTTTTACTGGGTCCAGGCAGAGATCATTGCCATGGCGACCGATTTGGCGGAGTTTATCGGTGCTGCGGTGGGGTTCAAATTATTGCTGGGTATTTCGCTGCTGGAAGGCGCGATTCTGACCGGTATTGCAACCTTTCTCATCCTCACGCTGCAACAACGCGGTCAAAAGCCTCTCGAGATGGTGATCGGCGGGTTGCTGATGTTTGTCGCGGCGGCGTATATCGTCGAACTGATTTTCTCCAGTCCGCAATTGGCGCCGTTAGCGAAAGGAATGGCGATCCCCAATCTGCCGTCGTCCGATGCTGTAATGCTGGCTGCGGGGGTGTTGGGGGCAACGATTATGCCTCACGTTATCTACCTGCATTCGTCGTTAACACAACAAAAAAGCAGTGATACGCATGCGGAGCGTTATGCGGCCACTAAAGTCGATGTGGCTGTGGCGATGACAATCGCCGGCTTTGTCAACCTGGCGATGATGGCGACCGCCGCCGCCGCGTTCCATTTTAGCGGTAATGCTTCTGTTGCTGAGCTTGAGCAAGCCTATCTGACGCTGAAACCTCTGCTTGGCCAGGCTGCCGCTACTATTTTCGGATTGAGTCTGGTTGTCGCCGGTCTTTCCTCCACCGTGGTAGGAACGTTGGCCGGCCAGGTAGTGATGCAGGGATTTGTTCGGTTCAGCATTCCGTTATGGGTACGTCGCATTGTCACCATGTTGCCTTCATTCATCGTGATTATGTCTGGAATGGATCCGACGCGAGTTCTGGTGCTGAGTCAGGTTCTTCTGAGCTTCGGTATTGCGCTGGCGCTAATCCCGTTGTTAGCGTTTACCGGCAATCGTGAACTGATGGGGGGGCTGGTGAACAGCCGTTTGGTGCAGAATATTGGCAGAATCATTGTCTGCGTAGTTATCGCCCTCAATCTTTATCTGTTGGTGGATACTCTGCTGGGAAGGTAGTGCCTTCCCGGCTTTTGCCGCATATATATCCGCTATTTCGTGCATTCCCTTCGACCCCACCCTATTATTTGGCGTTGCTTATTCATCACGCAGGGTTCGATCATGTTGTCACCTATCAAGATTATTGAAAAGAAGCTGTTATCGGATCACTGGTTTGTTCTTCATAAATATGTTTTTGATCTAAAAAGAAAAACTGGTGGGACTGTACGCCAGATGCGTGAAGTTTATGATCGGGGAAATGGTGCGACCATTCTGTTGTACAACCGAGCCCGGGGAACAGTGGTGTTGACTCGCCAGTTCCGTATGCCGACTTATCTGAATGGCAATGAAAGCGGTATGTTGCTGGAGGCGTGCGCGGGGTTGTTGGATAACCAGAGTCCGGAACAGTGTATTCGCAATGAAGCTATTGAGGAAACCGGCTATACGATCGGTAAGGTGGAAAAGCTGTTTGAGGCCTATATGTCCCCTGGTGGTGTGACGGAGTTGATCCATTTCTTTGCGGCGGAGTATGACGATTCGCAACGGGAAAATGATGGTGGCGGTATAGAGGACGAGGATATTGAAGTGCTGGAGATACCGTTTATCGAAGCCATGAGGATGGTTGGCGACGGTCGGATCCGCGATGGGAAAACCATTATGTTGTTGCAGCATGCCAAGATACAAGGATGGTTTGAGTAACTGATTGATATATCGTGTAAACATAGTGAATGAGCAACAGTGACAGGTTGCTCATTTTTTATAAAAATCGTTGGGGTACGGGGCGGAGCATCGGTTTATTTGCTAATATGAGGCTCAGAGCCTAAAAAGAGGCTTAACCGTGCCAGCAACATATCTACCATGTATTTTAACTCACTTGTTCCTGCTATTTTTTTGCGAACTATATTCTCTCTGGCCATTATTCCTTTTTTATTATCTCTTATAATTCATTTAGTTAAGTTTTTTTTGGCTGTTTTAAGACTTGTGACGTGACGATGTTAAACAGTTTTCGGCTTAAGATTCTGTAATTCTCCATAAATCAACAAAAAGTAAACATTCGAGTTGAGTCCGCCATGGTTCATCGTGCAGGCAAATCATGGCGAGCCCGGCCTGAATGAGCGGTCTACCCTACACAACAAAACAGAGACAAGGTAATACGCGATGGATGAACAACTGAAACAAAGCGCGCTGGATTTTCATCAATATCCGGTGCCGGGAAAGATCCAGGTATCTCCAACCAAGCCGCTGGCAACGCAGCGTGATCTCGCGCTGGCATATTCTCCAGGTGTAGCGGCACCTTGTTTGGAAATCGCCGAGGATCCGCTGGCGGCGTATAAATATACCGCCCGGGGAAATCTGGTAGCGGTCATTTCCAACGGCACGGCGGTACTTGGGCTGGGGAATATCGGCGCGCTGGCCGGTAAACCGGTAATGGAAGGCAAAGGCGTACTGTTCAAGAAATTTTCCGGCGTCGATGTATTCGACATTGAGGTTGATGAACAGGATCCAGACAAGCTGATTGATGTGATCGCCGCGCTGGAGCCGACTTTCGGTGGGATCAATCTGGAGGATATCAAGGCGCCGGAGTGCTTTTATATCGAACAGAAACTGCGCGAGCGCATGAAAATTCCGGTGTTCCACGATGACCAGCACGGTACCGCCATCATTTGTACCGCTGCGGTGTTGAATGGTTTGCGCGTGGTGGAAAAGCAGATTGGCGATGTGCGTCTGGTGGTGTCCGGTGCGGGTGCCGCGTCGATCGCCTGTCTGAATTTGTTGGTGGCTTTGGGCCTGAAACGGGAAAACATCGTGGTGTGCGATTCCCGCGGCGTCATTTATAAAGGCCGCGAGGCTAATATGGCGGAAACCAAGGCGGTCTACGCCATTGACGATGATGGTCGTCGCTCGCTGGCGGAAGTCACTCCTGATGCGGATATTTTTCTGGGCTGTTCCGGGCCGGGCGTACTGACTCAGGATATGGTGAAAACCATGGCGCCGCGTCCGTTGATTATGGCGTTAGCCAACCCGGAGCCTGAAATTCTGCCGCCATTGGTGAAAGCGGTGCGTCCGGATGCGATTGTGTGCACCGGTCGTTCCGATTATCCGAATCAGGTCAACAACGTATTGTGTTTCCCCTTCATATTCCGCGGCGCGCTGGATGTGGGTGCCACCACCATCAACGAAGAGATGAAACTGGCTTGCGTGCACGCAATTGCCGATTTGGCGCTGGCGGAACAAAGCGACGTAGTGGCATCCGCCTATGGCGATCAGGATCTCTCTTTCGGGCCGGAGTATCTGATCCCTAAACCGTTTGATCCTCGATTGATCATCAAGATTGCACCTGCGGTGGCCAAAGCGGCGATGGATTCAGGCGTGGCGACGCGCCCAATCGAAAATTTAGATGATTACACCGAGAAGCTGACGCAGTTTGTTTATAAAACCAATCTGTTCATGAAACCTGTTTTCTCCCAGGCACGTACCGAGCCGAAACGTGTGGTGCTGGCGGAGGGGGAAGATCCGCGCGTGCTGCATGCCACACAGGAGTTGGTATCGCTGGGGCTGGCATTTCCGGTGTTGATTGGCCGGCCGAGCGTGATTGAGAAGCGCATTCAAAAATTGGGATTGCAGATCAGCATCGGTAAAGATTTTGAGGTAGTTAATAACGAATCGGATCCGCGTTTTAAAGCCTACTGGACGGAATATTTCGAGATCATGAAACGTCGCGGCGTATCTCAGGAACAGGCGCAGCGCGAAATGCGCGCCAACCTGACGTTGATAGGCGCAATCATGGTTCACCGTGGTGAGGCGGATGCGCTGATTTGCGGCACTGTCGGCAACTATGAAGAACATTTCGGCGTGGTGGAAAAAGTCTTCGGTTATCGTGATGGTGTACAGGTCGCCGGCGCTATGAACGCACTATTGTTGCCAAGCGGTAATACCTTTATTGCCGATACTTATGTCAATGCGGATCCTACGCCGGAGCAACTGGCCGAGATCGTACTGATGGCGGCGCATACCGTGCGTCGTTTTGGGATTGAACCGAAAGTGGCGCTGTTGTCCCACTCCAGTTTTGGTACGTCGAATTCGCCGAGCGCACAAAAAATGCGCGCCACGCTGACGCTGGTGAACCAGTTGGCGCCGGAATTACAAATAGACGGCGAAATGCATGGCGATGCCGCGCTGGTGGAAGCGATTCGTCGGGAACAGATGCCGGATAGCCCGTTGAAAGGCGCCGCCAATATTTTGATTATGCCGAACATGGAATCGGCGCGTATCAGCTACAACCTGTTGCGCGTATCCTCTGCTGAAGGCGTCACTGTCGGGCCGGTGCTGATGGGAATTGCCAAGCCGGTTCACATCCTGACGCCGATTGCCTCTGTCCGGCGTATTGTCAACATGGTGGCGCTGGCGGTGGTCGAAGCGCAGACCGAACCGTTGTAATCCAGCATGTATGGCCGGTTGAAGCCTTTTTAGTTGTAGGTCGTGGGAGGGGGGGATGGCGTCATACCCCCCTGTCAGCGCGAACGCTTTATTCTTCCATGGCAGTATCACTGTTTGATGAGGGTTGCCAGGTGTGTCAGCCGTCTGAACCGGCAGCGTGATCTGCCGGTTTTTTTACGCTTTTTGTTGCAGCCATTTATCCAGTTGATTGGCGAACTGCTGACGGTCGCGCAGGTTTAACGCGGCCGGGCCGCCAGTCTGAATTCCGCTGGCACGCAATGTATCCATAAAATCGCGCATCGTCAGCCGTTCACGAATGGTATCCGGCGTATAGCGTTCGCCGCGCGGATTAAGCGCCACGGCTTGCTTTTCGATGACCGCAGCGGCCAGAGGAATGTCGGCGGTAATCACCAGATCGCCGGGTTCTGCACGGCGGACGATTTCGTTGTCGGCCACATCGAAACCGGCCGCAACCTGCAAGGTAGCGATAAATCTGGAGGGCGGTACCTTCAAGGGTTGGTTGGCGACCAACGTCAACTGAGTGGATGTCCGTTCCGCTGCGCGGAACAGCACTTCCTTGATAACGTTGGGGCATGCATCAGCGTCGACCCAGATACTCGGCATCACTCTTCTCCTACAGCGGATAGCCAGTCGCGCGCGGGTAAAAAATCGCGGTATAGCGCTGCTTCCGGGCTGTCGGCCTCCGGCTGGTATTGGTATTCCCAGCGCACCAACGGCGGCATGGACATCAAAATCGACTCGGTGCGCCCCCCGCTTTGCAGGCCGAACAGCGTGCCCCGATCCCAGACTAGGTTGAATTCCACATAGCGGCCTCGACGATAGAGCTGAAACTGGCGCTCGCGATCGCCCCATGGCAGCTGCTTACGACGGTTAACGATGGGCAGGTAAGCGTGCAGAAAACCTTCGCCCACGGCGCGCATGAAGGTAAAACTGGTGTCGAAATCCGGCACGTTCAGGTCATCAAAAAATAACCCGCCGATACCGCGTGCCTCGCCACGATGCTTCAGGAAAAAGTAGTCGTCGCACCATTTTTTATAACGGGGATAAACATCGTTGCCGAAGGGACGGCACAGTGCGAACGCAGTTTGATGCCAGTGAATGGCGTCTTCTTTAAATCCATAGAATGGCGTGAGATCAAAACCGCCGCCAAACCACCACACCGGCGGCTCGCCATCTTTCTCGGCAATAAAAAAACGCACATTGGCGTGGCTGGTCGGCACATATGGATTCAGGGGGTGGATAACCAACGAAACGCCTATGGCCTGAAAACGGCGCCCGGCCAATTCAGGGCGATGCATACTGGCCGACGGCGGTAGTGCGGCGCCCGAGATGTGAGAAAAATTGACGCCGGCCTGTTCAAACACCGTTCCTTGCCGCAGAACCCGGCTGCGTCCGCCGCCGCCGGAGGCGTGCTGCCAGGCATCTTCCTGGAAAACGGCATTGCCGTCGACCTGTTCTAACTGCTGGCAAATGCTGTCCTGCAACGTCAGTAGAAAATGTTTGATCGCGTCGATGTCAGGTGAATTCATGGTAGTCATTGTTTATGTGCTGAATGGAGGCATCAGTATAACGAAATTTATCCGCTGGGGATGTCAACGGTGTTACCTGACATTGCGGTGGAAAACCGGTGAATTTGATATTGCGTCTGCAACGAATCACGCGATAATCAGGAATAACCTCATTTACTCAACATGGCGATCGGCGATGGAAATCCGCGTATTCAGGCAAGATGACTTTGAAGAAGTGATTACCCTTTGGGATCGTTGCGATTTGTTGCGTCCCTGGAACGATCCAGAGATGGATATTGAGCGTAAACTTAATCACGATCCGGATCTGTTTTTGGTGGCTGAAGTCAGTGGGGAGATCGTCGGCTCGGTGATGGGGGGGTACGACGGCCACCGGGGATCGGCCTACTATCTGGGCGTACACCCAGATTTTCGTGGTCGAGGCATTGCCAATGCGCTGATCAGCCGGCTGGAAAAGAAGCTGATTGCACGCGGTTGCCCGAAAATTCACCTGATGGTGCGTCAGAGCAATACGGCAGTGATCGGCATGTATGAGAAATTGAATTACGACGTGGTGGACAGCATCACGCTGGGTAAACGCCTGATTGAAGATCAGGAATATTAGGCCGGCTTTTCATAATGATATTTTCATGATGAGTGATGGTGCTTTCTGCTGGCTGGGGTGCCCTGAACAAGGTGATTTGGCAGGCGATAAAGAAAATTAAGGCATTCCCGACAGATGATTCGCGGGAGTGTTAGAAATTCTGTGTCATTCCAGTAGTATATAATCAAAAAGGAATGACATATGTCCCAGCCCTTCGATTTCGATAAAGCGCTTAAAGCCCTCCAGTCTGGTCAGGCATTAACGGG
>NZ_JAAWVW010000034.1:0-13980 GCF_014855505.1 Musicola keenii
GGGTAACGAAATTAATTACATAAAATTAGTTATTCTGAAATAAACCAAACACTAAAAATCTATTCGCGGAGAATAAGCGTAAGTTAACAACAAGGAGTCATTTTTGAAAAAAAAGAAGAGAATATTACAAATAAAGAAGTGTGTTGGTGGGTCGTATAGGGCTCGAACCTATGACCAATTGATTAAGAGTCAACTGCTCTACCAACTGAGCTAACGACCCAACGGGGACGGATTATTCCCTTATTAATGCCATCTGTCAAACAGTTCGTATTATTTTTTGCCGATACGGATATCAAAATAGGATTGTTGCATATCCTCATTTTTGTTAGGCTTGCCGGCCATATAAGTCCTGTTTATACCCAGCGCTCCAGTTGTTCCAGCGCCGGAAGACGAAACCATCCCGCGCTACACCTGACGTCTTTCACCGCACTACTTGCGTCTCACTCGCCGCTGATTATAAACACACTCAGCCATAAGAATAAATTATTCAAAGTCTATACTCCTGCAGCTGATACCTTCACTGGCATCCTTTTATTTGCAGGAATGGACAACGAGAACATAGAGCAGGAAATCACACAACATGACAGACCAACATCATACACAAACCCCCCAAAGCGCCGAACATAACGGGCTACGTCGAAATTTGACTAACCGACACATCCAGCTTATCGCGATTGGCGGTGCTATCGGCACCGGCTTATTCATGGGCTCAGGTAAAACCATCAGTCTGGCGGGGCCATCAATTATCTTCGTTTACATGATCATCGGTTTCATGCTGTTCTTCGTGATGCGAGCAATGGGAGAGATTCTGCTCTCAAACCTGAACTATAAATCCTTCAGCGATTTCGCGGCGGACCTGCTTGGTCCGTGGGCAGGTTTCTTCACTGGCTGGACCTACTGGTTCTGCTGGGTCGTTACAGGGATAGCCGATGTCGTCGCCATCAGCGCCTATGCACAATTCTGGTTTCCTGAATTATCTCAATGGGTTAGTTCTCTAATGTGCGTACTGCTGCTACTGACGCTCAACCTGGCGACGGTTAAATTGTTCGGTGAGATGGAATTCTGGTTTGCGATGATAAAAATCATCGCCATCGTCGCGCTGATCGCCATCGGTGCGACATTGGTTGTCATGCATCACTCATCCCCGACAGGTCTCGTGGCTTCTTTTGCCAATCTATGGCAGGACGAAGGGATGTTTCCAAAAGGTATCAGCGGGTTCTTCGCAGGTTTTCAGATAGCAGTCTTCGCGTTTGTCGGCATTGAGTTGGTAGGCACTACCGCAGCAGAAACTAAAAATCCGACGGTTGTACTACCTCGCGCCATTAATGCCATCCCCATCCGGGTCATCATGTTTTATGTATTTGCATTGCTCATGATTATGTCGGTGACGCCATGGCGTCATATCGCCGCCGATCGCAGTCCCTTCGTGGATATGTTCATGCTGGTGGGTTTGCCTGCAGCAGCCAGCATCATCAATTTTGTTGTGACGACGTCCGCAGCTTCTTCTGCCAACAGTGGCGTATTCTCCACCAGCCGCATGTTGTTCGGCCTGGCTAAACAAGGGGATGCCCCTCATCGCTTTGGTGTTCTTTCCAAACGCGCCGTCCCCTCGGCCGGCTTGATGTTTTCCTGTATTTGCCTGCTTTCTGGCGTCGTATTGATCTACCTGATCCCGAATGTCATGACCGTCTTCACTTTGGTCACGACGGTATCCGCCATCCTGTTTATGTTTATCTGGAGCATGATTCTCTGTTCCTATCTGGCCTACCGTAAATCCCGGCCGGAACTGCATGCCGCCTCAACGTATAAAATGCCTTGGGGGAAAGTGATGTGCTGGGTCTGTCTGGCGTTTTTTGCCTGCGTATTAGTATTGCTAACCTTGCAACCGGATACATTGCAGGCATTGCTGGTTACGCCACTCTGGTTCATCGTTTTGGCAGTCGCTTATTGGATAAAATCGGGTAAGAAACGGATGGTGACGCAACCCGATAAATCATCTTGATGGATGACATAGAGAAAAAATCAATGCGGTCAGCTATGTGCGCAGGAATAGCTGACCGCATCCAATTCATGCGTTAACGGTTTGTCGTACACTGTTCACCGCATGTCTGGCTTGCTCACACTGATTCAGGATCGTCTGTGCGTGCGAATACAAAATTTTGCCCGCCTCCGTCGGCGTTACGCCACGACGACTGCGCACCAGCAATTGCTTCTCAAGCTCGCTCTCCAGTGTGGCGACTTGTTGGCTCAGCGCAGGCTGTGCAATATGCAACATTTCAGCCGCTTGGGTAAGGCTGCCGATATCAACGATTTTCACGAAATATTTGAGCCGTCTCAGATTCATGTGTACCTCCCGAATAGTTACCTATAAGTAAAAGCAAGAAGTGCGCCAGATCATTTACGTGATATAAAAAAATAGTGGGATCGCCTTAACCGGCTTAAAAATAAGTAAAAGCAATGGACATCGGGCAGCGCATCCTCGCCCTCCCGACACTCACCGTCTCAAGCGACGCATTATTACGCACCGCAGTGGTGCAAAATCTGCTATCTGGAAGTGCACCTCGCGACGAACACCGCATCCACAAACAGCGCCATGCTAAATTTCAGTTTATTCGTCAGAGACTTTCCACCGACACGACGGCATCAAAGCAGCCAATAAACGCCGGCGTTCGCAAAACAGATGGAAGGCGTGAACGTCAATGACGTCTGATCAAGAACAGGCCACCGCTGATTCAATTCATCATTACCAGATGTCCGGTTTCCACCTGCCGATAATGGCGTAGTGGCGGCTCGAAGTCCGCCGGACGCAATGGACTGGATAACTCATCCTGGATCAGCGATCGCTTGATGTTCATATCGGGGTCTGGGACGGGGACGGCCGACAACAAGCGCCGGGTATAAGGGTGCTGCGGATTACAGAAAATAGACTGGCGTGAGCCAATCTCCACGATTTCCCCCTGATACATCACGGCCACACGGTGACTGATGCGCTCAACCACCGCCATATCATGAGAGATGAACAGATAGGCCAGCCCATACTGCTGCTGCAAATCGAGCAACAGATTGATGATTTGCGCTTTAACGGTCATATCCAACGCGGAAACCGATTCATCGGCAATGATCAGGCGGGGATTCAATGCCAGTGCGCGGGCGATACAGAGCCGCTGCCGTTGCCCACCGGAAAACTGATGCGGATAACGTTCCGCCATATCGGCACGAAGACCGACGTTCTCCAGCAGTTCGGCTACACGAGCGGGCGCCTGTCCGGCACTCACCAACCCGTGGCTTAACATAGGTTCGGCGATGGCGTCTCCAACCCTCAATCGGGGATTCAGGCTCTCATAAGGATCCTGGAAGATCATTTGCGCTTGCGTCCGCAGCCGTTTCAATGTCGGCGCATCCGCCATCAACATATCCCGCCCGCCAATCGTTACCTGGCCGCTGGTAGGCGACGTCAGACGTAGAATGGCGCGCCCGGTGGTAGATTTACCGCAGCCCGACTCGCCGACCAGCGATAACGTTTCTCCGGGAAAGAGATCGAAAGATACGCCTTCCACTGCATGTATGCGGCCAGTCACCCGTTTCAACCAACCGGATTTCACATCGAACCGCATCACCAGATTCTTTACCGACAGGATCGGCTCCCCGTTAATGACGGTATCGACTTGCGGTATTTGTTCCGCAGGCTCAGCCACATCGAACAACGCAAAACGCTGGGGAAGCGGGATACCCGCCATCGCGCCCAAACGCGGTACGGCGGAAAACAGGCGTTTACTATAAGGGTGCTGGGGCTGCCGGAAAAGTTGCCGGGTCTCCGCCAGCTCCACACCTTCACCGCGATACATCACCAGCGTGCGATCAGCGACTTCCGCCACTACCCCCATATCGTGGGTAATGAACAGAATCGACATATTCTCCTCTTCCTGCAACGCATTGATCAGCGCCAAAATCTGCGCCTGAATCGTCACATCCAGCGCCGTCGTAGGCTCGTCGACAATCAACAGTCTGGGTTTGCACGCCAGCGCGATGGCGATCACCACCCGTTGGCGCATGCCGCCGGAAAAACTCATGGGGTATTCGTCCAGCCTGGAACGAGCAGCCGGGATCCGCACACGTTCTAGCAATCGCACCGCTTCTGCCCGGGCGCTGGCGCGATCCATGCCGCGGTGACGCCGCAACACTTCGGTAATCTGCGTCCCGATCGTCAGCACGGGATTGAGGCTGGTCATCGGCTCCTGAAACACCATCCCGATCTGATTTCCCCGGATATGCTGCATCTGGGCGGCGGAGAGCGACAACAGCTCCTGCGCCTCAAACCGCACGCTACCATTGATGCAAGCCTGAGAATCGAGTAGACGCATAATCGACATCGCGGTAACGCTTTTACCCGAACCAGATTCCCCCACCAACGCCAGCGTCTCTCCCGCTGCGATATCAAAAGACAAATCGCGCACGACCGGCCGCCATTCGCCATGCGTCCGGAAGGCTGTATTGAGCTGTTTCACGCTAAGTACCGGCTGGCTCACACCTTATTCCTCGCGTCTGGTATTCAGGATATCCCTCAGGGCATCGCCGATCAGATTAATGGCGACAATCAGTAGCAACAGCATGATGCCGGGAAACAGACTAATCCAGTAATCGCCAGACATCAGGTAGTCAAAACCATTGGCTATCAACAACCCCAGCGACGGCTCGGTAATCGGCAGGCCGATCCCCAGGAAAGAGAGCGTCGCCTCCAGCATGATGGCGTAGGCGATGCGCATCGTCGCAACCACGATCAAAGGCGGCAGGCAATTGGGCAGCACATGCCGGAACAGAATGCGCACATCGGAAAAGGCCATGCCGCGTGCCGCATCGACATAACTGCGGCGACTCTCCACCAGCGCTGACCCGCGCACCGTGCGCGCATAATAGGCCCACTGGGTGATCACCAGCGCCAGAATAATTTTATCGACGCCCTGCCCAAGCACGGCCAACAGAATCAACGCAATCAGGATCGGCGGGAAGCTGAGCTGAATATCGACAACCCGCATACACAACGCATCTATCCGGCCGCCGCGCCAGGCGCTTAACAGCCCGACCGCCATGCCGATCAGCAATGCCAACAGCGCACTGCTGATGGCAACAATCAGACTGGTGCGGGTGCCATAGAGAATAGCGCTGAACAGATCGCGCCCCTGATCATCCGTCCCCAACCAGTAACTCAACCCGGCCATACCGGTGGAACCCGGCGGCAGACGGTTATCCATGATCGCCAGTTGCGATAAATCGTAGGGGTTCTGCGGCGACAACCAGGGTGCCAACAGCGCCAACACCACAATCAGCGCCAGTACCACCATTCCTACCAGGGAAAAACGGTTACGCGCCAGCGCATGCAACGTCCGCCATACCGAGCCATAACGAGAGCGCTCATGCGTCAGTTCAGTAGCGTCTGCCATTGTTTACCGCCCTCCCAGACGAATGCGCGGGTCACACAGCGCGTAGAGCACATCCACCAGCAGGTTGATCAAGCTGAACATCACTACCGTCATCATCAGATACGCAAGAATCACCGGCCTGTCGAGCACGGCGATAGAATCGATAATCAATTTCCCCATACCTGGCCAGGCATAAATAGTTTCAGTCACCACGGCAAAGGCAATGAGGGAGCCCAGCTCCAGACCAATCACGGTAATTAACGGGATCAGCGTATTCTTCAATACGTGCACCAGCAGGATGCGGCTCTCGGACAACCCTTTAGCGCGCGCAAACCGGACATAATCCTGTTGTAGGCACTCCTGAACGCCCGCCCGGGTCAAGCGGATAATCAGCGAAATCTTGAACAGCGCCAGATTGAAGGCCGGCAGCAACAGGTGCTGCCAGCCATCAAGCGTCATCAAACTCACCGGTACCCCGACGATCTCTACCGTCGCGCCGCGACCGGACGCAGGCAACCAGCCTAGTTTGACGCTGAACAGCATGATCATCATCATGCCGATCCAGAATGTAGGCAGGCTGAATCCCAGAATGGAGAAGGTCATGATGGAGCGTGACATCCAGCCGTCCGGGCGCATGCCAGCGACGATGCCCAACGGGATACCGACGATCAATGCCACCACAAACGCCACCAGCGCCAGCTCCAGCGTGGCGGGCATCCGTTGCAAAATCAGGTGCAACGCCGGTTGGTTAAAGATGTAGGAATTGCCCAGATCGCCCTGCAAGGCATGGATAACAAACAGGGAATACTGCTGCCACAACGGCTTATCCAGCCCGAAGGCCTGAATAATCGCATCACGCTCAGCGGGAGTAGCATGGCTGCCCAGCAGCAGATCGATCGGATTACCCACCAGATAGACACCGCTAAACACCAGAACCGACATCACCAACAAGGTAATCAGCGTCTGTCCAAAGCGATTGAGCAGGAAACCCACCATCGGATACTCCTATGCCGGCGAATGACCGTAACGCGCCATCACCTGTGTCAGAAGAGAGAAAAAACCAGCTTCATCAATAGACTGCATAACCGTCGCGTTCGGTTCCGCATTCAGTTTGTTATGAAAATCCGCCCAAGTGTGTCCGGCGGTTTCACCGTCAGTCACTACGCCGACACGAGTACGGCAGCCGCTAAACAGTGTCGGTTTCAGCAACCAGGCGATGGCCGCAGCGTCATGTACCGGCCCACCTTCCCGACCAAGGCGTTGAACATCACTGCGATCGAAGGTTTCAAACAGTCGGGCGACAGCCTGACCGGGCAATCCGCCGCATTCGCGCAGCGTCGCCAGCTCGCGGGAAGTCAGCAATGCCTGGAACGTTACGTCCAGCGGCATGATCACCAGCGGAATACCGCTGAAAAAGACGCGATGCGCCGCATGCGGATCGGCATAGATATTGAATTCCGCCCACGGCGTCCGGTGCCCTAACGCCGTAAATGCGCAACTCATGGTGACAATCTGGCGGATACCTTTCGCCACATCCGGGTGCTGAATCAACGCCAGCGCCAGATTGGTCATCGGGCCGATAGCGCAAATCGTTATCGGATTATGATCCTCAGCCGCCTGACGCGCAGTACGCACAATAAAATCGACGGCATGCTCTTGTTGCAAGGTTAACGGTTCGGCAGGCACCAGCTCAGGCCGAAAAGCACCGATGTGCACATATTTTCCGAACCGCTGCGGCCCGATCAACGGCCGCGGCGCACCGGCGAAAACCGGGACATCACGACGCCCGGACAGCGCCACGATACGGCTCGCATTCAGCGTCGTATCTTCAAGCGCCACGTTGCCGGCAACGACAGTGATGCCGAGAATATCCAACTCCGGAGAGGCCAACGCCAGCCACAATGCGACGGCGTCATCTACACCCGGATCGGTATCGATAATAATGCGATGGCGTGTCATTGCTTATTTCCGTAACAGGAGAAAAGCTGGCAGAACAGCCGGAATACGCCGTCTGCATCCACGCGGGTCACGACCGACACATTGGCGGACTCGCCAGACTTGGCATACAGGTCTACGACCGTCCGCCCCATACAAAGTTCGCTCTGGTGTTCGACAAACACCCGCGCCGTCTCACTGCTGAAGAGCGTCGGGCTCAACAACCAGGCGATCACCAGCGGGTCGTGCAACGGACCGCCCCGGGAACCATAGCGCCTGACGTCATTGCGATCCCAGAATGCCATCAGCTGCCCCAACGCCTGACGTAAACGACCGGCATTGGCGACCAGTTCCGTCACTCGATCCGGCGTCAGAATCACCTGATGCGTTGCATCCAGCGGCAGCATGGTGATCGGCACTGCTTGCGAGAACACCACCTGCGCCGCATGCGGATCAGCCAGCATATTGAATTCAGACGTCATGGTGCGATTGCCTAACTCACGGCAGGTGCCGCCCATTAGCACAATACGTGCAATGCCTGCAGCGATATCCGGCGCCATACAGAAGGCGCTGGCAATATTGGTCAGCGGCCCCAGCGCGCACAACGTTAGCGGCTGGCCTACGCGGGCCGCCTCACGGCAGGAAGTTATTAAAAAATCAACGGCATGCTGTGTTTCCGGCAGTTTGACCGGCGAGGGAAATGCACAGTCGCCCAACCCGCTTTTACCGTGAAACTGGCCATGAATGGGCGCGCGCAACATCGGCTGCCAGCAACCGCGACACACCGGGATATCCTGACGTTTTCCCAGTTCGGCAATCTGCAACGCATTACGCAGCGTTGTCTCTACCGGCTGATTGCCGTTAACAACGGTGATCCCGCGGATATCCAGCTCAGGCGCAACGAAGGCGCTCAGCAATGCGATCGCGTCATCAATACCGGGATCGCAGTCAATAATCACCGGAATAGTCATAACGCGCCAACCGAACGCAAGACGTCAGCGATCTCCTCCAGCGAGGCTCCCGCCAACGGTTTTTGCGGTGGGAGCGGATCGCCGACCGCAAATCCTTGTAGCTGTAACGCGGCTTTGATACAGGCCGCTACCGAATAACGGGCAAAAATTTCGTTGACGCGCCATAGCGGCCGCTGCAGCGTCATCGCCTGCGACCAATCACCGCGTCGAGCCGCCTCATACAGGGCCAGGCTCTGTTTCGGTACGATGCAGGCCGGGCCGGCCATCCATCCGACGCCGCCGATCAACATCACACAGGCAGGAATATGCGCAGACGCAGCGAAGACGCTCATCCGTCCCTGCGTGCGTTCAATAATTGACAGCAGACGGCCGGTATTGGTCGAGGCGTCCTTGATGTAGTTAATATTTGTCACATGACTGAGCCGTTCAATCACTGGCAGGCTCAAGTCCGAACGCTGAAACTGGGGGTTGGTGTACAGCACCACCGGTCTGGGTTGGGCTGCGGCGGCGATAGCGCGAAAGTAAGCTTCCACGCCGTCATCGGCAATAGGGAAATAGGCTTCAAGAATAGCCAGGATGCCGTCGACGCCCAGTTGGATATACGCTTCCGTCTGAGCCACGGCATCCTGAATAGTGGTAGCGGCTACGCCGGCGATGACCGGAACCCGGCCCCTGGCGGCAGTAACCACGGTACTGACAATATCAAAACGTTGCCGGGCATTGAGATAGGCGAATTCACCAGTGCTTCCCAACGGAGTCAACCCATGAACGCCGCTGTCGATCAAATGCTCGACCAGCTCAGTCAGCACGGTCTTATCGACCTCGCCATCCGTTTTCACCGGTGAAACCAGATAAGGGAAAACCCCACTAAATTCAACCATCTCTCTGCCTCGGTATTATTTTTATAAAGACCCTGGTGTTAACGCAAAAATACGCACTGGATTGGTGTAGAGCCTATCCCGGTAGGACGATGGCCTGCCTTCATGGCGCGAATGCAGCACAACCCTGCTACAGATATCCCAGCGACACATACGCCTACGGGGATAGGCTCTTAATCTCAACCAATCGTTATGACGGTTTGTTGGGAATGACGTATTTTTATACCTACCCAACACTTATTTTAATTAACTAATTGATAAAAATAATAATTATAGAACTATTTACAGCGACTTACTGTGAACAAAATAGGGCAAGGTATAACCGTCGGTACGACCGGCATAGCTATAGCCTTTTTTCATCGCCCAGGTATTGGACAGGAACAGCAGAGGAATCACGCCCTGCTCTTTCATAGCCAAATCCGTAGCCTGCTGCAACAGTTTGTCGCGCTGGCCTTCATCAAGGGTGCTGCGTGCCTGATTCAGCAGCCGGTCAAATTCGGCATTCGAATAACGCCCCCGGTTGCCCTGGCCGGCATTCGGCCCAAACGTCTCCAGCAACGGCCCCAACACACCGGAGGCCTCGCCGGTTTCAATCGCTGCGCCGCCCATCACCAAGCTGAACTCACGCTTTGCCGCCTTGGCGAAATAAACACTGCCCGGCATAGTGACGACTTCGGTTTTAATGCCCACCTGGCTGAACATCTGCCCCAGCGCCTGCGCAATTTTGGCGTCGTTGGGATAACGGTCATTAGACGCATGGAACGTCAGCGTAAAACCGTTGGGATAACCCGACTGTGCCAGCATCTGTTTCGCTTTAGCCGGGTCATACACTGGTGCGCCTATCTGCCGGGAATACCCCTGATACCCCTGTGGTACCAATTGCGAAGACGATAACCCTTGCCCATCCAGAATGCGTTGCACAATGGCATCACGGTTGATCGCCAGCGACATCGCCTGACGCACCTCTACTTTGCGCAGTGGATTTTTGCCATCCTCCCCCTGCGCAAACGGGGAAATGTCACGATCCTGATCCGGATGCAGATAAAGAATACGATTACCCGGCACAGAGATCGTCGTCAGACTGGATTGTTTGGCGATATTGCTTTTATCCGCCGTCGGTACGCTTTCAATCAAATCCACATCGCCGGACAACAGTGCCGCTACACGAGCGCCATTGTTCTTCACCAGACGCAACGTCACCGTATCCCAGTCAGGTTTGCCGCCCCAGTAGTCGTCGTTGCGCTGCAACACGACCTTGTCATCCGGCGCATAGGACACGAATTTGAACGGCCCGGTGCCGATCACCTCTTTCCCACTGTTCAGCGTCTCGGTCGGTACCTCGGCCAGACGCGATGGCATGATGGCGATACGGCTGAGGTTATTCAGCAATAATGCCGACGGCGTTTGGGTGTGAATCTCCACCGTCAACGGGTCGATAGCCTTAATATCGACGATATCCGCCACGTAAGGTGCGTATGAACTGGGGCTATTCTTCGATGCCAGCGCCACGCGCTTCACACTGGCGACCACATCGTCTGCCGTAAAAGCGCTGCCATCATGAAACTTCACATTCGGCCGCAGTTTGAATTGCCAGGTGGTATCGTTCAATGCTTTCCATGACACAGCCAGTGCTGGCGTAATCTGCTGCTTTTCATTCTGATTGACCAGACCGTCGAAAATATTTCGTGCCATGGCGCTGTTCGCCCCCCCGACATAGAACTGCGGATCCATCGAGGTAGTAAAAGACGCGAGGCCGATTGTTAAATCTGCGGCTTGCGCCAGAGGCATCAGGGCAAACAGACTGGCAAATAACACTGTTCCTTTCATACTCTATCCTTTAATTGCTGTCGTTATCTCAGGTATGTCGGCGTGTCACTAACGGCTATGGCTGATATCCTGAGTCTACGAGTTGGTTTATGTGATGAAAAATTGTATTTTATACGTAACTCATAAATAAATATTATACTTGGTAACATCTATGGGTCGAATCAACCTCAGACAAATTGATGCTTTTCATAAAGTGATTCTTACCGGTGGTATCACGCAGGCAGCTAATATGATGAATATTACGCAACCTGCTGTCAGCAGATTGATTAAAGATTTTGAATATGGGTTGAATTTAAAGTTGTTTGAGCGGGATGGACGGGGTCTGGTACCCCGTGACGAAGCGCTCAAATTGTTTCGCGAAATTGAACGACTTTATCTTGGAATTGACCATATTACCCGGATTGCCGACGACATCCGCCAAGCCAAAGGCAGTATCCTGCGTATCGGCGCCGTTTCTTCACTCTCCAGCCTGTGCGCCGAGTACCTCTTTCCGCCACTGCTGCACGACTATCCCGAAATTTCTCTGTTTATGGATGTGGAAAGTACGCTCACCATTACGGAAATGGTGATGAGCAACCAGTACGACGTCGGTTTCATCAACGGTACACCTACCGTCAAAGGGCTCCATGCGGAAATGATTGGCACCGCTCACGCCGTGGCGGTGATTTCTCCACAGCACGAACTGGCCGATGCGCCGCAGATCACCCTGATGGACCTGATTCGCTATCGTCCGATCCTACCGGGCAGAAAGACCATACTGCACGATCAGATCCTCAAGGCCGTCGTACGCGAAGGGCTGGAGCTGAAACACCCGGTGGAAACCGCCTTGCGTCATTGCTGCTCTATGGCCGCCGCAGGGCTGGGCATCGGTATCGTCGACCTCATCACCGCGCAGACCAGCAGTGCCAATCTGCTGATCAAACCGCTTCTGCCCCGTATGGATATCGCCTATCTGGCTATTTTCCCGCCGCAAAGCGCCCGTAGCCAATTGATCGACACCCTCATTCAGCGGATGAAAATGCTGATTGCCACGCCAGTCAGCGGTATCGACCACTAAACCGGACAAGAACGAAAACATCGCGTCTAAATCCGGGAGGGCACGCCCTCCGATTGACGTCATCAGGTAGAGGAAAACTATTCGCCATCCGGTAGAGAGTTGACCGATAAACATCGCAAAACCATCAATTTGGATATTCTGTTAGCAAACAGACGCAAAATGCGGTTTACCCCTTTGACATACAACATCCCCACCGTTATCATGCGCCCCACTTCACCGATTCCTCTGTAGTTCAGTCGGTAGAACGGCGGACTGTTAATCCGTATGTCACTGGTTCGAGTCCAGTCAGAGGAGCCAAATTCAAAAAAGCAGATGTCGAAAGGCATCTGCTTTTTGCTTTTATATCCAACGCGATAGCATCAAAACCCTTTTCGATGTATGCCCGCTTTTCCCTCCGCATCGGGAGAATTTGGTGGTCAGATTTGGGGTCAAGTTGGTTCGATAATGGAGTGACCCCCATATGTCCCTTAGCGACGCGAAAATCCGCAACGTAAAACCCTCCGCAAAACCCTTCAAAGTTTCCGATTCTCACGGTCTGTACCTTTTAGTTAATCCAGGCGGTTCACGCCTCTGGTATCTCAAATATCGCATCAATAAAAAAGAATCCCGCCTCGGCTTAGGTGCCCACCCTGATGTATCTCTGAGCGATGTGCGTCAGCAGCGTGACGGTATCCGCAAATTGCTGGCGCAGAATATCAACCCCGCACACCAGCGGGCGGCTGAAAAAGCGCTCTGCTCACCAGAACAATCCTTCCAGGACGTAGCGCTGGACTGGCATAAGCGCAACCGAACCTGGGCAGAGAACCACGCCGCCCGTCTGCTCACCAGCATGAATAACCATATCTTCCCGATAATTGGACACCTGCCAGTCACAGAACTGAAAACTCGCCACTTCATCGACCTGCTGAAAGGGATGGAGAAAAAAGGTTTGCTGGAAGTGGCGGCACGAACCCGACAGCATATGTGCAACATCATGCGTCATGCCGTACATCAGGAATTAATAGAGCACAACCCAGCGGCAAATCTGGACGGTATTATCGCCCCTCCCGTTAAACGCCACTACCCTGCCCTTCCGTTGGAACAACTACCAGAGCTGTTAACCCGCATTAAGGACTACAAGCAAGGACGTGAATTAACCCGTTTGGCAGTCTCACTCACCTTGCACCTGTTCATCCGTTCCAGCGAATTGCGTTTTGCCCGTTGGCCTGAGATCGATTTCAGAAATAAAATTTGGACCATTCCCGCTACTCGCGAAGCAATCCCGGGTGTGCGTTATTCCGGGCGTGGTGCCAAAATGCGCACGCCGCATATCGTTCCCCTCTCCCGTCAGTCCATCACTATTCTGAAACAGATACGGGAAATCTCTGGGCATCAGGAACTAATATTTCCCGGTGATCATAATCCGTATAAGCCAATGTGCGAAAACACTGTCAACAAGGCACTACTGTGATTACCAAGGGATACTGACGGAATAATTACCGGGCGATTTTGTCGTTATCACACTATCAACGCCCTTCGATTCAGGTAAAGTCTTTTGTGGTATTAGATAGCGATTCCACTTTGGCTAACCGAAGGGCCGTCGTATTCATATTTTCGCGCAGCAAGATGTAACGGACGCCATTAGGGCTGATATCTGCTGAGTAACGCTCGTTTATCTGACGTGATACCTGTACCTGACCGAGATGTGTAGTGGTCAAGTAAAATTGGCCACGGTTTTACGGTAAGAACGATATCTATTTTCCGATTCTTCCGGTGTCAGTCCTCCATTATAATAATGGGGTCTGACACTGTTGTAATAGCTCAATATATAAAGACTAATCTGCTTCTGTGCTTCATGTTTGTCACGGTAGCCATCTGTCGGTACCCATTCTGTCTTCAGGCTACGGAAGAAGCGC
>NZ_JAAWVW010000035.1:0-13896 GCF_014855505.1 Musicola keenii
CTTCCATTTATTTCCAAGTTTTTATTTTTCCATTTTTGTAAGTAGGAATAAAACTATCATCCATGAGCATAACACAGATAATAGAAGGAGGAAAATAAAATGGCTAAAATATGTTGAGCGCTATATATATCATCGGGCGAAAAATGTTATATGTATTTCTGATGCTGTAAAGGATAGTCTTTCTAATTGGGTTGGTGCTTCTAATAAATTTGTTGTTGTTCCTAACTTTTCTAGGTTTGATTATAAAAAAACTAATAAAGAAATTGATGGTAAAAAAATTAATATATTAATGGTTGCATCGTTTTCGAAACAGAAAAGACATAAAAATCTAATAGCTGCTTTAAAATATCTACCTGATAATTATTTTGTTCATTTTTTGGGTGATGGTCCTCTATTGGATGGTATGATTAAGTATGCAAAAGAGATATCTGTATCTCGTAATGTTATTTTTCATGGCGAAAGTGATAATGTCTCTCATTACTATAACATGGCTGATATTTGCGTCTTGCTTTCAAATTGGGAAGGATTTGGGATGGTGGTTGTTGAAGCTGCCAGTCACAATAAAGTTACGATTGCATCAAAAGTTATGGGGCTTTCTGAGGTGATCGGAAATGAGAGCTTTTTGATTTCAAATGATATTGATTCAAAAACTTTAGCTCAAAAAATAACTCTCACTATAAATGCTATAACTGAACGGCCTGATATATATGATGATTATTGTAAGTTTATAGCTGAGCGATATTCATTTTCCTCTTTCTCGGAACAGTTAAATTCAGTATATGAGAACATGATATAAAAGGTTGATTTTAATGTTGACGGAAGTCAGTGTAATAATAACAGCTAATACAAGTTGGTATGTTTATAATTTTAGAAAAAACACTATTTTGCATTTTTTGGAACTGGGGTGCAAGGTTTTAGTGGTTTCTCCTTATGATCCGTATGCTGATAAATTAATCGCTATTGGCTGTGAATTTATCCATATAAAAATAGATTCAAAAGGTATTAATCCAATAAATGATGTGATTTTATTTTTTCGTTTTTATTCTATTTTTTTAAAAAAAAAGCCAAATGTTGTATTGAACTTCACACCTAAAAATAACATATACTCAACGTTGGCTGCTAGCCTATTAAATATCAAAGTGGTAAATAATATAGCTGGTCTGGGGAGCGTTTTTATCAAAAATGGGATGGTTTCTCAGATTGTCAAGGTGCTTTATAAAATATCTCAACCTAAAGCTGGGATGATTTTTTTCCAAAATGAGGAAGACCGACATTTATTTCTAAGACATAATTTGGTCGATCGTGCTAAAACTGAACGTATTCCAGGATCTGGTGTTGATATATCTCGATTTACAGTTCGTTTGGCTCCTGACGACGGTATTGTCCGCTTCTTGTTAGTTGCTCGTATGTTGTATGAAAAAGGTATTTTGCATTATGTTGAAGCAGCACGTTACTTCAGAAATAAGTATGGAGATAAGGTTGAATTTCGTTTGCTAGGTTTTTTGGATGTAGATAATCCATCAGCAATTAGCTGTGAACAGATGAATAACTGGGAAGATGAGGGGTGTATTCAATATTTAGGTGTATCAGATAAAGTGGAGGATGAAATTGGTTTTGTAGATTGTGTTGTGCTTCCCTCTTATTATCGAGAAGGTGTACCCAAATCATTACTGGAAGCTGCTGCAATGGGTAAACCGATTGTCACAACAAATAATGTTGGATGCCGTGAAACAGTTTCCCATGGTGTTAATGGATACTTATGTCAACCAAGAAGTACGGAAAGCCTTATTGAGAGTCTTGAGTTGATTATTGGTATGTCTCATCAGGATAGAACTGACATGGGAATGAAAAGCCGAAACAAAGCAGAGAGTGAATTTGATGAAAAAATTGTTATTGGACAGTATGTCGATACAATAAAAAAATTATTGTCGGGGCCCAATTAAAATTGTGAAATTGCCTGTTTTTGATATGTTCACTCCAACAGTGGAGACAGGGGAAGTATGAATGAAAAGAAACTAAAAGTCTTATTTTTTTTATTTTTATTGGATTCTAAATAGCTTCTCATAATAGTGCTGCATTTGTGATAAATTAAATTCCGTCAGCTCCGGAACCACGCAATGATAAATGGGCGTTAATGCGAGAAGCTATTTGGATGAGAGCTATAATAAAACGATAGATGTATTCCATTTTTCTAAGTGAATCTTCATTTTTGAATGGTAAATATGTTTTTATTTTTTCTCTAATACTTCTTTTGCTAGGCTTGTGATTAACCTGTAATCAATAAACCAAACATCGCTCTGATGATTGCCGCTATTCCAATGCTGAGGTATTGTTTAGCGGTATTGCCAGAACGGTAATACAAGTGGGTGTTAACAAGCAGCCTGCTTGTACTAAGGCAGGAAGGTGCCTCTGGTTCTGTCCTGTTCTGCTTGTTGTATTTCATATGAAATAAATTAAGGAAACCCAAAAATGAGGAAAACTCTCCTTACGCTGACCATCGCTCTGGCGATGTCTACCAGCACCTTTGCTGCTCCGGGAGTGGCTACTGGTGCTGGTAGCACTGGCACTAGCACCAGCTCTAGCGCTGGTGCCGGCGCAGCCAGTGCGGGCGGTGCTAGCTCTGGCGGTATTGCTGCCGGTACTGCTGCCGGTACTGCTGCCAGCGCTGCTGCCGTGGGCGGCATCACTGCTACCGCTGCTGCTATCGCGGCCGGCGTTGCGGCTGCGGCAGCTATCGGTATTGCCGTTGCCGTTTCGTCTAACAACGATAACTCCGGCGGTTCCAACAGTGGCAGCGGTACGACTGTTTCCACGACCACATCTACACGTGGTTGATAGTCTGTAAGCCAAAGGCCACTTCGGTGGCCTTTTCTTATTTCATGACCAGGTCAGGCGAGAACACGACTTCACGCGAGAATAATATTAATGATACGAAGAATATCTCAGCAATTTATCCGTCCGTTCTGGGTGATTCCCTTTCTCTCGTTATTTATTTCGGCCTGCTCACAGCAACAAACGCTAATGCGGCAAATGGTCGGCCAGGCTATCTGGGGGCAGGATGGGGCATCCATTACCATTACATCCGAACAAGTTGCAAAGTTGCCTTATGCTTCCGGCTATCTAACGTTGGGCAATATGCCGAAGGCTTTTGTCGTGCTGGCGTTTGCAGAAAATCATCAATTAAAGTGGCTTTCGGCGGATAAGGGCATTGTGACCACGTCTGTCGGTGGTCGCCTGATAAAGACGCAGGATCTGGGTGAGGATATCCTTCAGGTCTCAAATATTGAACAAGACCCGCTAACATTGGGATTGCTCAAACCGGATACGCCGAAACAGTGGCACACACGTATCTTCTGGCGGCTGGTATTCCGCGGCGGGTATGATGCGCAGTCTCGCTTCGAACGTGTGGGCACGGAAACGGTGGCTATTCTGGATAAACCCCGCCGATTGGTGCGTTTTGACGAACAACTCACCTTCCCCGCCCTTAACAAGACTTACACCAACCACTATTGGCTTGATCCGGAAAATGGTCAGGTTATCAAGAGCCGCCAGTATATGGGGCCGGATATGGTGTTGGTGGAATTCACCCTGTTGAAACCCTATGCACAATAAGGGGTCTTATGCTGGCTTTTAAATATTTATCCGCAGCGATCTTACTGGCGAGCAGTGCCGCAGGCGCCGCGACGTTGACAATTCACTATGCCGCCGCCCCGGCTCCTCAAACCATTGATCTGGCTGATGGCACTCGCCTGGAGCAGTTTTACGCACAGCAACCCTTACCGGCAAACGTTAACTGGCAAACCGCGTTGATTACTAATCCTGCCAAAACCGAACAAGTGCAAGCGCAGGGGCAGGTGATTCAGGACAAGTTATATGCCTTGCAGAACACCTGGCGTAATCAGGATGGTGATTATGCCGTGGCTGCATGGTATTTGGCGCAAGCGCTGAAAAGCGTGAACGTCGCCGGACGTATTCGGACTGATCTTGACCCAGACCGGGTGCGACTGTTTATCGATCAAAACCGACCGTTGGTAGGGCAATATTCGCTTTATTTGGCGCCTTATGCCGAGACGGTCTCTTTGTTTGGATTGATCAGCCTGGATATCGATATCGGAACGCCGCGTGTCTTTAAGGATGTGGCGTTGAAATCCGGTTGGTCGGTTGACCAATACGTTCAGGGGTATCGCTGGCTACCCGGCGCGGATAAAAATTATGGCTATCTGATCAGTGGCTCCGGCTCTTGGCGTAAAGTGCCTCTGGCAATATGGAACCGCAAACATATTGAACCCGCGGCAGGAGAAACGCTGTTTATTGGGTTTGATCCCACGATACTGCCTGACGATATGACATCCCTAAATGACCAGATTGCCGATTATCTTGCAAACCGGATCCCACGCTAATGGCTAAGAAAACAGAATTTAAATTGCATTATCCGGCTCTGGTTATCAGTGGTCTGTTAGCGGCGCAGGCGCAGGCTGCCAGTCCTTCGGACGATAATCTCGTCAGCCAGACGAACCCCAATACTTATTACCGGCCGGTCGGCGTATCCCAGGGGGATTTCGGGGGCGTCGGCTTATGGCAAATGCCAACCGCACGCATGGCGGATACCGGAGAGTTCAGCGCTAACTACCGTGATAACGATCAATACCGGCGTTACTCGGTGTCAATGCAGGTTACGGATTGGCTGGAAGCCACCATCCGCTATACCGATGTGCGTACCCGGCTTTATAGCCAGGTGGAAAGTTTCAGTGGCTCGCAGTCATACAAGGATAAGAGCTTTGATGTTAAAGCCCGGCTCTGGCAGGAGGGAAGGCTGCTTCCCCAGGTGTCGCTCGGGCTGCGTGATATTGCGGGAACCGGACTGTTCGACAGCGAATATGTGGTAGGCAGTAAACGTTTTGGGCCTTTTGACCTCACGCTGGGAATGGGGTGGGGCAACATGGCCCAGAGCGGTAATATTTCCAACCCATTCTGCTCGGTGTACAGCAGTTTCTGTCACCGAGGCAGTGGCTATAGCACCAATGGCGGCCAGTTTGAGGTGAAGAACTTTTTCCATGGTACCGCTGCGGTATTTGGTGGCATCGAGTATCAAACGCCGTGGGATCCGCTGCGTCTGAAACTGGAGTTTGACGGTAATGACTACAGCCAGGAGTTTGCCGGACGTATAAAACAGGATTCACCGATCAACGTCGGCATGGTCTATCGGCTTGGCAACGTAATGGATACCTCGCTCTCGTGGCAACGTGGCAATACCCTGATGTGGGGCATTACGCTGCGTACTAACTTTAATCAGATTCGCCCTAATTATTTACATAATGAGATGCCGGTATATGCACCGGTGCAGAACAAACCGGGCGGAACAGATTGGCAGCAGGTAACGACGGAACTCTATGATAAAGCAGGGTTCGGGCAGGCTGATATCTATACCGATAGCAAACAGGTCACGTTGAAGGCCAGCCAGAGTAAATACCGTGACATGGACGAAGCTGCACAACGTGCAGCCGTGGTGTTGGCTAATCATGTTCCCGACAGTGTCAGTGAATACCACATAGTGACCAAAAATCAGGAGTTGCCGATCAGCAGCGTGCATGTTGATGCCAATGCGCTACGTCAGCAGCAGACAGCTTCGACCCCGCTGGGGCAACCTGAACCGGAAGTGCTGCATCGTGAACCGACGCAAGACATTCAAGGTCAACAGGTTGTGAATACGGTGCCCAGGCGGTTCAGTTATTCTATCGACCCATCGCTCAAGCAATCATTGGGGGGACCTGAGTCCTTCTATATGTATCAAGTGGCAGCGAATATTTCCGGGCATCTTTACCTGACAGACCACTGGAGTGTGGATGGGTCTTCGTTGATCAACATCGTTAATAATTACGATAAGTTCAACTATAAGACTCCGCCGAGTGATACGACGGCATTACCGCGCGTTAGAACCTGGGTTCGCGAGTATGTCACCTCATCAGATGTCTTGTTGACCAATCTGCAATTGAACCGCCGTGACCAGCTGGCTCAAGACTGGTATAGCCAAATATACGGTGGCTATCTGGAAATGATGTTCGCCGGTGTTGGGGGCGAGGTTCTTTATCGTCCTTATGGCCGAAGCTGGGCGGTAGGGTTGGATATGAACTATGTCAAACAGCGAGATTGGAACGATACGCTGCGGTTGGCTGACTATGATGTTGTGACTGGTCATCTGACGACCTACTGGGAATTGCCATTCCTGAAAGGCGGGCTGGCAAAAGTCAGTTTCGGCCGTTATCTGGCGGGTGATAAAGGGGTCACGTTAGATCTGTCCAGGCGCTTCGACAGCGGCATTGTCATGGGGGCTTACGCCACGAAGACTAATGTCAGCGCGGCGGAATATGGTGAAGGCAGCTTTACCAAAGGCGTTTATGTCTCCATCCCGTTTGATCTCATCTTCCTGAGCCCGACCACCAGTCGTGGCGCATTGGGTTGGGCACCATTAACACGTGATGGTGGGCAGATGCTGGAGCGTCAAAGTACGTTGTATGGTGTAACGAGCACTCAGCGTTAAGTGGATAACGAGGAGTTGGCGTCTGGCATGCTCTGGACGCCAATGATTTTGGCCCTGGTCATAGGCTGCGGGAGTCAATATGCATAGAGCGATTCCTCCATTGTAGTGACTAAAGCATATTAGTTCATGAATCACGGGCCGATGGTGTTGATATTGTAATTATCCATCTGTTGCTGCCTGAATCGATTAGCACGACGGTAATGACTGTAAAATAGCGGGATAATCTATGGATCGTTATATTGCGCCGGTCGAGTTGGCTAAAGCTTATCGGTTAATTAATCACGGGCCGACGGTGTTGGTATCGGCCTGCCATGACGGGGTTGAGGATGTCATGGCGGCGGCCTGGTGCTGCGGGTTGGATTTTGCTCCGCCCAAGCTGACGGTGGTGTTGGATAAAGCGACCAAAACCCGGGAACTGCTGGAGCACGACGGTTATTTTGTCATTCAGGTGCCGACGGCGGCACAGCTGGCATTGACCAATCAGGTTGGCAGCATCAGCCTGCACGATGCACCGAACAAACTGGCGCGGTGCGGCGTGGAACTGTTCCATCTCGAGGGAGTGTCTGTACCGTTGGTAGCCGGGTGTTCCGCCTGGTTATGGTGCAAACTGATATCTGAGCCCCACAATCAGCAGACCTATGATTTGTTTATCGGCGAAATTGTCGGCGCCTGGGCGGATTCCCGCGTATTCAGTGATGGACACTGGCAGTTTGAACATGCTGATCCGCAGTGGCGCAGTTTACATCATGTGGCGGGCGGACATTTTTATGCCATTGGCGAGGCGTTGGATGCCCATGAAAAAACGGCCGAATAAATGTGGGGTAGGAACTGCCGGCTAAGAATATCGGCTTTAGGGTGTTGAGCCGTGGGTTTTGCTGGACGGCGCGGAGTGTTAGCGGGTTGGTGGAGCGAAGGGGATACCGACACTCTTGGGGGGAGGCTGTAGGCGTAGCAGAATCTATGACCATGAAGGTTTGGGTAGTTGCAGCAGTGCCTGCGTTGTCTCTGCTTTGCATTGTTCCTGCATATTGAGCGTTTGGCCGCCTGTTAAAGAAAAAGCCCCGGTTCGGGGCTTTTTCTTTGGCATTACATTTCGTTCGGGCGAGCGACTTAGAACGGAATGTCGTCGTCGAAGTCCATCGGCGGCTCGTTGCCCGGCATCGGGGCGCTTTGCGGACGGGACGCCTGTGCACCCCCGCTGAAAGAGGCTGCGGGTTGTTGCGGCTGGCCCCAGCCGCCCTGCTGCGGGTTGCCGCCAGTATTATTGTTACCCATACCGCCGCCAGCTGGCGCGGCACCGCCGGCGCGACCGCCGATCATCTGCATGGTGCCACCTACGTTGACCACGATTTCCGTGGTGTAGCGGTCCTGACCGGATTGATCCTGCCATTTACGGGTTTGCAATTGCCCTTCGATATAAACCTGAGAGCCTTTGCGCAGGTATTCGCCCGCCACTTCGGCCAACTTGCCGAACAGCACGACGCGGTGCCATTCGGTTTTTTCTTTCTGCTCGCCGGTCTGCTTGTCACGCCAGGATTCAGACGTGGCCAGCGTAATGTTGGCAACCGCACCACCGTTCGGCATGTAGCGGACTTCGGGATCCTGCCCCAGGTGCCCGAGAAGTATGACTTTGTTTACGCCTCTGCTGGCCATGCTTTGTCTCCTGATAACGCTTTTTCACAAGTTTAAGAGATAAATTCTAGCATGCCAGTATGGCAGATAATACCCGCGCGCCGGATTCCATGCTTTTTTCCTTTGTTGCAATCGTTGCATTGAATACTGGATATTCATTCAGTTTTTTTTGTGCCATAATCGTCCGCTTGTTGGCTGAGCGCCGGCACAACCGGCGACCGCAGCCGTGCCATTATCAATGGCACGCTTCTCTTTTTCTCTCGTGCCGAGGGGATGAAAAAACAGCGTCTACGGCGGGAAATGTGTGAATGGATAAGATCGAAATTCGTGGTGCCCGTACCCATAATCTTAAAAATATCAACCTGATCATTCCTCGCGACAAACTGATTGTCGTGACCGGGCTATCCGGTTCCGGCAAGTCGTCGCTGGCGTTTGATACGCTTTATGCCGAAGGGCAACGTCGCTATGTGGAATCGCTGTCTGCCTATGCCCGCCAGTTTCTGTCGCTGATGGAAAAGCCGGACGTCGACCATATCGAAGGGCTGTCGCCCGCCATCTCCATCGAGCAAAAGTCCACCTCGCACAACCCACGTTCTACCGTCGGGACCATTACCGAAATTCACGATTATCTGCGTCTGCTGTTCGCCCGCGTGGGGGAACCGCGTTGCCCGGAACATGACATTCCGCTGGATGCCCAGACTGTCAGCCAGATGGTGGATAGCGTGCTGTCGCAACCAGAGGGCAAACGCCTGATGCTGCTGGCACCGATCGTAAAAGAGCGTAAGGGCGAGCACACCAAAACGCTGGAAAACCTGGCGACGCAGGGCTATATCCGCGCCCGTATCGACGGCGAAGTGTGTGATCTGTCTGACCCGCCTAAACTCGAGCTGCAAAAGAAACATACGATCGAAGTGGTGATTGATCGTTTCAAAGTCCGCAACGATCTGGCGCAGCGCCTGGCTGAATCGTTCGAGACCGCGCTGGAACTGTCCGGCGGTACGGCGATTGTGGCCGATATGGACGACGATTCCGTACCGGAATTGCTGTTTTCCGCCAATTTTGCCTGCCCGGTGTGCGGCTACAGCATGCATGAACTTGAGCCTCGTCTGTTTTCGTTCAACAACCCAGCGGGGGCTTGCCCCAGCTGCGACGGGCTTGGTGTGCAGCAGTTCTTCGACCCGGCGCGAGTGATTCAGAATGGCGAACTGTCGCTGGCGGGGGGCGCTATTCGCGGCTGGGATCGCCGTAATTTCTATTATTTTCAGATGCTGCGCTCGCTGGCGGAGCATTACGAGTTTGACGTGGAAGCGCCATACGACAGCCTCAGCCCGGCGACCCAGCAGGTGATCCTGTACGGTTCCGGCAAGGAAAACGTTGAGTTCAAGTACATCAACGATCGCGGCGATACTTCGGTACGCCGTCATCCGTTTGAAGGGGTGCTGAACAATATGGAGCGCCGCTACAAGGAAACCGAGTCCTCCGCGGTGCGCGAAGAACTGGCGAAATTTATCAGTAATCGCCCGTGCGCCAGCTGTCACGGTACCCGTCTGCGCGAGGAAGCACGCCATGTGTTCGTTGAACAGACCACATTGCCGCAGATTGCCGATATGAGCATCGGCCACGCGCTGGCATTTTTCGGCAATATGAAGCTGAGCGGGCAACGGGCGAAAATTGCGGAAAAAGTGCTGAAAGAGATTGGCGATCGTCTGCGGTTCCTGGTGAACGTCGGCCTGAACTATCTGTCGTTGTCCCGCTCGGCGGAAACCCTGTCCGGCGGCGAAGCACAGCGTATTCGTCTGGCCAGCCAGATCGGCGCCGGGTTGGTCGGTGTCATGTATGTGCTGGACGAACCTTCCATCGGTCTACACCAGCGCGACAACGAACGCCTGTTGGATACCCTGATCCACTTGAGGGATCTCGGCAATACGGTGATTGTGGTGGAGCATGACGAAGACGCGATTCGTGCTGCCGATCACATCATCGATATCGGCCCTGGCGCCGGGGTGCACGGCGGTCAGGTGATTGCAGAGGGCACGGCGGCACAGATTATGGCAGAACCTGCATCGTTGACCGGGCAGTTTCTCAGCGGCCAACGCAAAATCGAGATTCCGCCGCAACGGATCCCGGCGGATCCGACCAAGGTGCTGAAACTGATTGGCGCACGCGGCAACAATCTGAAGGACGTGACCCTAACGCTGCCGGTTGGTTTGTTCACCTGTATTACCGGGGTCTCCGGTTCGGGAAAATCCACGCTGATCAACGATACGCTGTTCCCGATTGCCCAGCGGCAGCTTAACGGCGGCGAATTGAACGAACCGGCGCCGTACCGGGAAATTCAGGGGCTGGAGTATTTCGACAAGGTTATCGATATCGATCAAAGCCCGATCGGCCGCACTCCGCGCTCTAATCCGGCCACCTATACCGGCGTCTTCACCCCGATTCGCGAACTGTTCGCCGGGGTGCCGGAAGCGCGCAGTCGCGGTTACAACCCTGGCCGTTTTAGTTTCAATGTGCGCGGTGGCCGCTGTGAAGCTTGTCAAGGCGACGGCGTGATTAAGGTGGAAATGCACTTTCTGCCGGATATTTACGTCCCCTGCGACCAGTGCAAAGGCAAACGCTATAACCGCGAAACGCTGGAGATCAAGTACAAGGGCAAAAGCGTCCATGAAGTGCTGGAGATGACGATCGAAGAAGCCCGTGAATTCTTCGACGCCATTCCGGCGCTGGCGCGTAAATTGCAAACGCTGATCGACGTCGGTTTGTCTTACATCCGCCTGGGTCAGTCGGCGACGACGTTGTCCGGCGGCGAAGCCCAGCGCGTGAAGCTGGCGCGCGAGTTGTCAAAACGCGGCACCGGCCAGACGCTCTATATTCTGGATGAACCCACCACCGGCCTGCATTTCGCCGATATTCAGCAACTGTTGGCGGTGCTGCACCAACTGCGTGATCAGGGCAACACTATCGTGGTGATTGAGCACAACCTCGATGTGATTAAAACGGCGGATTGGATTGTCGATTTGGGGCCGGAAGGCGGCAGCGGCGGCGGTGAGATACTGGTATCCGGCACGCCGGAAACGGTGGCGCAGTGCGAAAAATCCCATACCGCGCGTTTCCTGAAACCCATTCTGGAGCGCGGTTAAGCCGGTTTCAGACTCGCTAGGTTGTTAAGCGCGGCGTGCCGCGCTTTTTTATCGCATGTTCCGAGTCTGCTCATCGGATAACCACAGAGGAGGCAATATGTGGAAGCAATACGACATCCGGCTGAAACCTAAAGCCAGGGGATTTCACCTGATTACCGATGAAGTGCTGGCGCAGGTGCCTGATTTGCGGCTGGTTCGTGTCGGGTTGCTGCATGTGTTTCTCCGCCATACATCGGCGTCTTTGACACTAAATGAAAACGCCGATCCGACCGTCCGTCAGGATTTCGATAGTTTTTTCAATCGGCTGGTGCCGGAAGACGCGCCCTATTATCGTCATACCTATGAAGGTAGCGACGATATGCCCGCACATCTGAAAAGCAGCCTGTTGGGGAATAATCTGAGCCTGCCGGTTCGCGATGGACGCCTGCATATCGGTACCTGGCAAGGCATTTATCTGTGCGAACACCGTAACCACGGCGGTAGCCGAACGCTGGTGGCGACATTACAAGGGGATGCTGGTTGACACGTTTGCGCACGGGATGATAGCGCACAGCATGCATCATCGTTTCGCTGTGTTGTCATAACGGGTTTTTGCAACAGTGCGAGTCAGGATATCTCTTTGGCAAACGACACTATGACTTTGTTTCGGCCGCCTTTTTTAGCCTTGTACAGCGCGTTATCGGCGATCTTGATGGCTGTATCCAGCGGTGATGTTTGCGGGTTAAATGTGGTTACGCCGATGGAGATTGTGACCGGGTGGGCATTGGGTAAATAGGAGGCGTTGGCTACGTTGTTTCGCAATCGTTCCGCGATGATGGTGGCGATATGGATATCTGCGCCAGGTAACAGGATCAAAAACTCTTCCCCGCCAATTCGGCAAATAAGGTCAGTCTTTCGGAAGTTTTGCCGAAATAACTGGCTGAGTTTGCGAATGACATCATCACCGGTGTCGTGCCCAAACGTATCATTTATCTGTTTAAAATGGTCAATATCGACGGCAATGACCGCAATCTTTTTATATTCGTTACGCAGCTCTTCCATGCTCTCCTGCATGCCGCGACGGTTAAGCATGCCGGTTAACGGGTCGGTATGCGCTTCTGAGCTTAACCGGCCTATCCGCTTATGCAGCAGAACCGTCCCAATCAACAGCACTCGCTTTAATTGTTCTGCTTCCTGATACCATGAGTTTACGGCTCGAATCTTACTGATAACGTTAAAATCTTCCATGGTGCTGGCTGATTTTGCTAATTGGCGTAACGGACGGGAAATATAAATAGCCAGGACGGTTAAGAGTAATAGTGTGAGTAAAACGAGTGGTAAACCCGTTTTTAATACGCTAAGCATCACGCTGTTTAATGATTCTTTTAGCGAATGAAAAGATTGTTGAGTGATGATGAGCCAGCCGGTACTTTTTGAACGGGCGAATCCGGCAGGAGAAAGGATATTTTGCTCGTCGAGCATCATGAAATTCCCTTTATCTTGTTGGAAGGTGTCATCCAATAGATTGATATCGCCAAACTTCCCCCCAACTCGGGCTGTATCATAGTGATAAATAATGACGCCTTCTCTATCAATGACGTAAGTGTTATGCCCCTCGTTACTGAACTGCGTACTCATGAAATTATTAACGATATAACGATTATTGAGATAAATAGTCCCGCCGATATATCCTAAATAATCTCCGCGGTTGCTATATATCGGTACTGAAATAAAAATAAGGTAATTACCAACGATGGAGGTGTAAGGCGGGCTCACGAAGGGTTGTTTGCTTTCCAGCGCGGTTTTACTGGCTAATGACGTCAGCCTGATCCCTGCCAGGTTCAGTTCAGGAGGTGAAGTCGCCAGGATGATCCCATCATGATTGACGACCACAACAGAGTTAAATCGGTTGCTTATTCTATGAATTTTCTGGGTATTTTTTTCTAATGACGAAATATTTCCATAATGAATATCATGTTCTATCAGACCGGCGCTGTAGGTGAGCTGCTCTATTGATGTGTTGATAAAGTTATCGACGGTGGAGGCGAGTTTATTGGAATAGTTAAGATCTACTCGGTACGATTGCTCGGTTATTAACTTTTTTTGGACGTCATAAATAGAATAATAGCTATTTAATAGCGTAATGAATGTACTGAAGATAGATATAAATAATATCAAGTGTAGAAGTTTTACTTTATGTATTTTTTTTATTTTCATACATGTTGTGATTTTTTGTTTATTATTCTTGTTATTAAGGTTGAAAATTCGCCGGGTATTTGCCACGCGACAGATAAATAAAAATGACTCCCTATATCTAGAGTAATAGTCAATGTTCAAAAAGGTGTCAACCTGATTGCATGAAAAATTAAATCATGAAAAAAAGATAAAAATTAAGCTGGTTACTTGTTTTTTAGCTATGGATAAAATGAGGAAATATTCATTTTTTTAATATGTTGATTTTCATATCATAAATTTTATTGTCCATATCCCGATAGATAATTATGGAAAAACAGGTTTTCTCTGGTCGTGTGCATCCTTGCTGTTTGCCAGATTCTATATATCGAAGAAGATGTAGTCATAAAAAGAAACTATATCAATAGTCAACAC
>NZ_JAAWVW010000036.1:0-9433 GCF_014855505.1 Musicola keenii
ATATATGATCTACTATTTATTTTGTATAGATATATGAACCCATGTTATCGCGATATTGTTCATTTCCTGATGTTTTTTTCATACCATCAGAGCCTTCATACGCTCAGAACAACCGGTTACATACAGATAGACAACTTTTTGTTAAAGATGTTCAAGTAAAAACAAATTTGTGATCAGGTTACTAATACGTATGCTTAGCAAGTTTATCTTTAAATACAATCACAAATAGTCAGTGGATAATGTTAAAAATTGAGTTGTCAGTCAATAATAATCTGCTTAGAACGGCATAAAAATCATAATAATGCTGTCAGTGTGATGTTGATCATCAACCCTTTTCAAGGCATCAGTGGACAACAAGATGTTGTTATAACAAATTGTTTTTAATTGACATTTTATGGTCATAGATTAAATAATGATGGTAAAAATGCTGGTAAAAAATCACAGTATTTAAATTAATCCAATAATTACAGGAGATACAGATGAAGTTCGAGTCCAGTCAGAGGAGCCAAATTCTTGTTTTCATGTCTCTTTGCGAATCCCTATATGATTTAGATTCAATAAGTTAACGTGAAAAGTCTTCCCGATGCATTTTCAGTTTTCCCTCCGCATCGGGAGAATTTGGTGGTCAGATTTGGGGTCTTTCCGGTTCGATAATGGAGTGACCCGCATATGTCTCTTAACGACACTAAAATCCGCAACTTAAAACCACCTGTTACCCCCATAAAACTCTCCGATTCACACGGTCTGTATCTTTTAGTTAATCCAGGCGGTTCACGTCTCTGATATCTCAAATATCGTATCAATAGAAAAGAATCCCGACTCGGTTTAGCGGGATACTGACAATCGATAGCGGCCAGCAGCAAAATGCTATGAATAAGCTGCTGGCATTAATCATGATACGTAATCCCGTATGTTATCGATGCAGGCGTAGCATACTTGATAGAGACGATAGCGCTGAGATTAGGCAGGCAAGCCCAAACACGTAGACGGCGAATTGTGCGCCTGTGTCATCCATCAATCCATTCAACAGCGCAAGCACCATCGCTACCAACGCCGCGCCAATGGATTGCCCTGCGGTCCTGGCGGTCGACAATACCCCCGAGGCCGTTACTGTTCGGTTCGCGGCGACATTCGAAAACATCTCTTTATTGTTCGGTGGCAGGAAGAATCCGTACCCTATCCCGCAAACCGCTACACGCCAGAGAAAATCATTCATCGTTGCCGCTTGCGACAGCAGTGCCAGTGATCCCAAACCCAGGCAAAAAATCATGACGCCGACCGTCGATATCTGGGTAGGATTTAAACGATTCGACAGCCTGCCGGCGATCGGGGCACAGATGGCTACGGCAACCGGCCACGGTGTAAAGATGAATGCCGATTCCAGAACAGAATAGTGATAGGTGTGTTGCAGAACAAAAGGCAACCCGACCAACGCCATCCCCTGAGCCACAAACATAGAGACGGAAGATATCACCGCAAAGGAATATCGCCGGGAATGAAATATATCCAGAGGCAGCAACGGACTCTTTGAGCGCATCTGCATGTTGAGGAAGATGGCGATCAGCACTACGGATGCGACGCCACAAAGTATGAGTATGCGGTTGTCCCAGCGCCCGATTTGATCGACAGCAACAACCATCAGTCCTAAGGCTGCCGCTGAGGTGACAGCCCCTCCCCAATCGAAACCGTCTTCCCGCTCAGTATCGGCGCCCAACGAGATAAACGAGAATAGAATGGCAAGTACACCCAACGGGATATTGATATAGAACAACCAGGGCCAATCAAGATAGGCGATGATCAGGCCGCCTAACGCAGGCCCAATGGCCGTCCCCACCGCAAAGGCCAACGCATTTAGCCCTAAAATGGTTCCCAGCGCATTCGGCGGAAAGATAACCCGGTAGAGACCCAGTCCGACACTGATCATGACCGCATAACTCACCCCCTGAAGTACCCGCATGGCAACCAGCATGCCGAAGGTTGAAGAAAGGCTGCAACCCAGCGATGCCAGCGTAAACAGCACCATGCCTGCCGTATAGAAACGCCGCTCTCCTATCCTTGAACCCAGTGATGCACAGATCAGCATCGTTGCTGCGCTGGCAACCTGATAGCCGTTGGTCACCCAGATGACAGAGGCTGAATCTACCCGTAACGCCTCGGCAATAGAGGGCAAGGAGATATTGACGATGGAACTGTCCAGCGCCGCCATAACCACGCCAATCAAAATGGCGGCAGCCGCCAGATAGCGCCTTGGCGCCTCAAATCCCTGTTCTAAGGTACTACTGCTGACCAACGACATATCCCGGACATCCTATAGTGAATTGAAGTTACGCACAGAGGCTTTCAGTCTCAGCACTCGGCCCTTCGAGGTATGCCAGCAAGCCAAGCATCAGCACTTCTTCGGGGCTGGCAACAACGGGAGAACGCGGTGCTTTCCATAGCTGTTTACTGCCGTTGATACGGATACTTCTCAGGAAACAGTAGGTTGTGAGTACATAGAACCGGTTCCGCATAGTCTCGCCCATCAGCGGCAGTAAACCTGAAATGCCGCCTAACTCCGGGATCTCGCTGAGAATGTTGCCGTAGTCCGGCTTCGCCAGCACGAACATCAATGCATCAGCCATCGGTACCATTTTGACCGCATCCTTCACCTCTGCCGCAAGCTCATGCCAAAACGAGAAGGCGAACCGGGAAAAGCCGAAAAGTGGATCCAGCCCATGCACCGAAAAATCAGGGTCGATGAAACGTGTCCGAGCATGCTCCTCGTTATAGAGCACATTGCCGAAATGAAAATTGAAATGGGCTTTTTCCACCGATCTGAACTCTTCTGTCCGGGCCAGCTCTGCGGCCCTTTCATAGACTTCCCGTGCGGTGGTACTGAATCGCGCGCCGTTAAGCAAAATAGGCTTATCAAACAGCTCATGTGCGAAGCGCGTGCCTTCCCACTCTTCCAGTAATCTGGCAGGCATATCGTGGGCCATCGCCGACGAGGTTGCTAATTCCAGGTCGATCGCTTTCTGTACATTCTCCAGGGTGTTTCTGACAATCATCCTGCGCTCAGCCAGCGAGCGTTGGTCGTCAAATACGATTCTGGACAACGGCAAAGAATCCACCTTCTCGAGAATATAGAACTGTCGTCCGGCAGCCAGCCCATCGTGCAAGACCGGCACCATCAGTTCTGGGTAAATAGCGTGCAATGCACGGATCTGATCAACTTCGGCTTTCAGTTTGCCATTGAACATTTCGGACATGGCCGTCTTCACGACGAAACCTGAACTCAAAAAATCTACGGTATGTGAGCTTGTCATTTTTCAATCCCCTGGAACGTGGCAACAGGCAGGCCAAATGCGACACTACGCGCTACAGCCCGGACAACAGCGCTATAGCCGACGGTGTTGTTAACAAACGACTGGATGATGATTTCACTCAAATTCTGGCTTGCCAGATAAGCAGGCCGGAGAATGCGCAAATGGTTCTGGTCAGAAAGAATCGTTGAGCATCGACGCTCGAAAGCATACGCACGGCTTCCTAAAGGCGTCCGGGATGCTTTAACAACATGAGGATGTGTCTCGCTCACCCGTTCAATCGCCGCCTCGATGAGGCTGGTATTCAGCGCTCCACCATCCCTGACGACGAAACGGTTGATCTGATATCCAGGTGCATGTACCGGCGCACGTAATGAAACAGTATTCACTAACGGTGCCCAAGGCATCACCTTGTCCTGACTCATGGCGATTTGAGAGAAGCTCGGACGGAGATTGTCGCGCGCATCCTGCTGGCGTCCTTCGAACGATCGCGTGCCGAGTACGCCGTTAGGCGTGTCCGGATGCACAATATCGGTTTCGACCGACACAATATGCGCGGCATTGCATTGAATCACTCTGAGCGCATCCATGAGAACACGCAGTGAGGCATGCATCCCATTCGTCTGACAAGAGCCGAGGCAATACATGCCAGAATCGACGACCTGACGTTGTATCGTGCCAATATCATCATGGGTCAGGTCTTCCAGACAGCCATAAATACTCGGCAGCGCATTGGCTTCTGCAACGCCCAGCACCACGTCCGCAAGTTCCAGCATATTGCGTGCGACAGGGCTATTTTTGTCCATATCCAGCTTGCTGGTTGCGATAAAGCCAATGTCAAAGCGACCCGTCTGCGGGGGAAGCGTTTTGGCAAGATCACCAAAGAAAAAGTGAACCTCGCGGCCGTCGATCCGAAGCGTGTCGCTATTAATAATGTTGATGTGGGACTGTATGCCGGGATGCGCCATTGCCAGACGGGCCACGATGCCATCCATCGGATGCAGTTCAGGGTAATGTTTATCCAAAGAAGGCGGATTAGTGACAACGGTGTGAATAGCAAAACCATCCTTCGCCGGATCATTCTGAATCAACAGATTCGCACCGATCTCCGCACCACAACCCACCAGTATTGCTTTTTTCATTTCATCACCTCGCGCTAAATGAATCACTGTCAGTGTTTAAGATCAGGTCTAATCCCAGGAGAACATTTCCAGGAGATCGGTGACGGACATGGCATCCAACGTTGATTCAGAGATCAGCGTCTCGGCCAGGACAGGGGAGCGGTCACGCAGCGGGCTGTCCGCTAGATTCAGATGGAATTTCGTCAGCAGTGCATCGAAACACTCTTCTCGACGGCGAACATGACCCAGCGGATATTCAATGGTTTCGGCGATCTCGTCGGCCATTCCATGGCATTTCAGATGGAGCGCATTGGGAATGGCGCGCTTCTCTGGGTCGTAGTAGCTCTCGGTAAAGGAAGGGTGTTCAGTGCAGGTAATTTTTAACCGTAGTGCATCCAACTGAGGATCAGAGGCGAGCGGTTCGTGGAAATCCTTAATCGTCAGGTTTCCGGTTTGAAGCCCCACAGCAACCATATACTGGAGACAGTGATCGCGGTCGGCCGAGTTTTTCAATGGCCCTGATTTATCAATAATTTGAATCGCAGGTCGCGTTGTTTCTACCCGCACATACTCAATGCTTTCAGGAGAGAAACCGGCTGCAAGTATCCGCTCCCGCAGATTGATGGCCGCTTCTACCGCCGTCTGGGCATGGTACTCGGCAGGATTGGGGACTTTGAACAAGATATTCTTAATCACAAAATCCGACAGGTTGCGCGACAAATTGAATGGCTTGCCTCGCAAAACGGCATCATCGAATCCCCACCGGCTGACCGTCAGCGCTGTGGGATAACCCATTTCACCGGTTTGCGCGAATAGCGCCAATTGCAGGCCACGCGCCGTCGCATCACCCGCGGCCCATGACTTGCGCGTTCCCGCATTGGGCGCATGCCGATAGGTTCTGAGAGAATGGCCGTCAATGATCGCGTTGGACAGCGCACTTAATGCCTGGTCTTTTGACAAACCGAGGATCTGTGCTGAGGCTATCGCAGAAGCCACTTTAACCAACACCACATGGTCAATACCCAACGCATTGAAACAGTTCGACAAACACAACACACCGTGGATCTCGTAGGCGCGAACCATCGTGTTCAAAACCGTGGTCATAGCAACTGGCGGCTTATTACTCTCAGCCCGACTATGCCATGCGGCGGCGGCCAGGATTGCCCCCAAATTATCAGACGGGTGCCCCCACTCTTGCGCAAGCCAGGTGTCATTGAACTCCAGCCAGCGGATCATCGAACCGATATGGAAAGCCGCCTCAACAGGCCCCAGTCTTAGCCCGGTACCGGCGACAGAGACGCCATCGCGGCGTTTGCTGAACTGAGCGCCGGTCATCAGCCGCATACAGTCACGGTCGGTGGATGCAGCCATCGCGCAACCTATCGAATCCAGCAGGCAATAACGCGCCAGCCGTAAAGTCTCATCATCAAAGGTTGCCTGCTCATAGGCATAGTCAACCAGTTCAACCATTACCCTATCAAACTCTAGGTGCGCCATATTTAACCCCATAGACGAAAATGAATTTTTCAAATTACACGTAATGGAGACAGTGATACTTATATGCAGAAAATAGAAACAGACAATCCATTGATTTATATTAAATTACGCCTTCCCTCTCTTAAAATCGTAATGGCCATGGTAATAAAAGACCAGTGAATAAAATCGAAGCGCTCATCGAAAATATTGATACCCCACCAATATTCCTATTGAGGGTGATGAATAGAACGGGGAAAAGGACATGGGTGACAAAGGCTGAAAATAAGCAGAGTCTGTTGTTAGCATTGACAATTCAGAATTAATAACTGTTTGTCAGCGAATAATATTGACACGTCCCTGAGAAGGCCACGCATGACCTGCATTCTCCTCTCAGAGTGGGGATTTAAACATCGTGACAAATTTAATAATACAGAATATAAATAATTGTTGTGACGGTGAACTAATTTTAAGCATGAGGTCTCAAATGAAGCTGAGTGAACTTCTTGCGTTCGTGACAGTCGTGGAGACAGGGAACATAACCCAAGCAGCCGAGCGGCTTAATCGAGCACAATCAAGTATTTCCCACCGAATCAGAAGCCTGGAGGATAACCTGGATGTCACCTTATTAGATCGAAAAACAGACGGTTGCTCACTGACTGCGCAAGGGCAGATCCTGTATGATTACGCGCTGAAAATATTAAACCTTGCGGATGATTGTAAAAACAACATTTCCCATTCAAAAAATAGCCAACTCAATATACGAATTGGCATCATTGAATGCCTACCCCCTTATATTGTTAGCTCACTAATCGACTTGGGTCAGAATTTAGGCTGGAATATAGATATTTCGATTGGAAATACCATAAGTTTGCTCAATGCCTTTGACCAAAATGAGTTTGATGCGGTAATCATCGGGGCGGGGTTTTCAAACACGCAACATACACGTTCCATATTACTCTCCAGTGAGCTGGTTATTATTACCGAGAAGAACTACCCGACAATTAAAGATATCTCTAGTCTGGATGGCGAAGTTTTTTTACTCAGCAGCAAAAAATGTGCTACCACGACCCGCAACTATAATGTTCTCTTTAATGAAGGCCATATCACACCTAAGCGAGTTGTCGAATGTGGCTCTTATCCCGTGTTGTTCTCCAGCATTGCTGCCGGTAAAGGCGTATCGTTAGTATTACGTTGTTCGATCAGTAGCGAGGTACAAAATAAGATAAAAATTCATGAACTCTGTGGCCAGTTTAATGACTTCAAAATAGAGCTTGTCTACCGTACCGATTCACCTTATCTGGATAGCACTAAATTCAAAGGAATAATGACTTCAGTTTTTCAGGATCCCCGGCTGTACAATATCGGTTATTAGATATTTGTCGCAAACGCCTGCACATTCCCTCTTTTTACTGACCGCCATTCATTTTATCGAGTGCGGGAGAGCATACATCCGACGTATGCTCTCCTCTGCGAAGTAAGCTATACCACAACAAGTCACCTGCAACTTGAAGTATGACGGGTATATCATGCAGATTTACGCAGAATGACTAATTCTTTCGTTCTGTACTTCTCTAAAATGAATTTCATCATCGGTACTTCAAAATACCTATATAGAAAAGACGCACATGAAACCGACAGAACCAACGCAACAGCGATAAGCGCTACCCCCTCGGGCAAGTTAAACTTTCTTCCCGCCGTGAGATTCAAAAAATAGAAGAGCACTAAGAAATGAACCATATAAAAGGAATAGGATATCTCTCCTAACCACACAGACGTTTTCGTGTTTAACAGCGTATTTCGTTTTTTCAAATCATCACCTGCCATAGAAATGATTAATAAACAAACAGGAATGATGAAAACCACACTCATGCTGAACTGGTATGGGATATACATGGCACCGATGTACGCGACGATAAGCAAGGCAAGTGAGGCTGTTTTCGTCAGTACAAGTGCCCGCCCGTTTATCAGCAACCGGGCCGCAAACATACCGGCAAAGAACTCAAATATGCGTGATGGCGGAAAAATATATGAAACCCAAAAGTGCTGCTGCGAAATCGGAAACGCCCCCATCATCTGGTTCGGCTCAACCCAAATGTAAATACAGATTTGCACCAGCAAGGATGCCACGGTGACGACGATTAATCCGAGTAAATCGAATTTTTTAGGTATTGATTTCATCACTCTAAAAAGAAATGGGAATGAGAGATAAAACATGGCTTCGATACAAAGTGACCAACTGGGTCTATTACCCACAAAAAAATAATGAACATCGTCAACCCAGGTATTCAATAAAAATAGATTTGATGCCCATAGCTTATATTGATATATGCTTATGGCACCAATAATAAACGCGATAGCCCAGGTCAAACAATGTGTGGGATAAATCTTTGCAAAACGTCGCAGATAAAAATCACCTGCAGTGTCGTTATCTCTCGCAGACCACACCATAATGAACCCACTGAGGATAAAGAAATAGGAAACGCCGAGCCAGCCTGCCTTACCCACAATAACAGTGAAAACATGCTGAATAGTAGGGTCTGAAAATGGCGCGAGATCGCTGGGAAACGATGAGTGAAATAAAAACACCAATAATGCAGCCCAGAATCTGCTTCCGGTAAGTGATGGAAGTTTAGGTTGCACAGGTAATTTCTCCATCGTAACTGATTGACGTTTCTCTGATTCATTGACATCAGCGTGAATACTTATTTCTCTGTTTATTGCAGGATTCATAGTGTTCCCCCTGAAGAAAGTATTTTATACCGAAGAGTTTATTCGGTAGCATAGCGACCATGTTACACAGGAAAAAATTAATAACGGCAAAGCAACGTTGCAGGGCAGACAGGTTGCCAGTCATTCATCATTGCGATGCCGGTCAGGTAATCGATATTTTCAGAGTAGAACGTTCTATCTATAGTTTTAACTATTCAACATTGACGATCCCGTATCCGAATTTACGCTTTTCAATATAACCAAAGCCTTGTTCGCCAAAGTGCATACCGCCGACCAAGATCCTGTCCGAGCTAATGACATCAAGGATGCGGGAACGTGTCTCTGCCGCCATTTGAGGATCATAGTCAAAGGCGATTGCAACCTCCGGTTTCAGTAATTGAATATGTGGGAAATGAACAATATCGCCCCAAATCAATAGACTATCTCGATCCCCTTCAATCCGGTACCCTGTATGTCCCGGCGTGTGGCCTTTCAGCGGGGTAGTAAAAACACCAGGAAACACCTCGCCTTTATCGATCAGGCGAAGACTTTTCTGATACTTTTTAAATATACTCCGCGCTAACAGGAAATTACCCTTTACCCGGTCATTCACTACAGCGAAATTATCATCATCTTCCAGATAATTAAATTCATCGCTATTTATGATCAATTCAGCATTAGCAAATACAACCTCACCCTTTGCGCTTAATAATCCACCAATATGGTCTGGATGTGCGTGTGTCAGAAGAACAGCATCAATATCCTCAGGTTGTATATCCAGCCTGGCGAGATTGGATATCAGCCTGCCCCCCCACCCCTTAACAC
>NZ_JAAWVW010000037.1:0-8512 GCF_014855505.1 Musicola keenii
GCATTCCAGCTTGAACTCGGGAGAAAAGGTTCGTTTTATTTTCTTGGTCATGAAGTCACCTGTTTTATGCTGAGGCAAGAGTATCACCTCTGTTCAGGTGGCCAAATTTACTGTGCCACTACAGGCTTTTGCTGAATGACGAATGTAATGAGTTCACAGATATTAAAACGTTCCGATTAGCCGTGGGTAAAGAGAGTGGTTCAGCCAAGTGCTGCCAACAAATGAGAGTACAACTCATAGTGGACTGTATCCGTGTAAGTCTAATTAGTGCCAAAGCGTATATAGCTCACACAATTGCGAATTAATCGTTTGAAAGCAGTTAACCTCAAATTGAAAACTTTCATTACATCCCATATATCGATGTAGAGGGCTTCCCTCTTAAACCGTTAAAGGATAACTATCATGGCTCTTAAACCTGGTCCTAAACCAATTGCTAAATCGACAGGAAAACCTGATAAACGTCGGCGTGATAATAAGGATACTCCCGGTAATACTCCGGAGTTAAAACCTAGTAAATCCACAGGGAAATAAAAAATAAGTCTGCGAATAATTTATGGTGTAAATGAATTTTTTATACCCTATTACGAAAATAGACTACAGAATATTTTTCTGTAGCCAGATCTGCGTACCTTCTATGTCATATGCTTTTGCTCCATATCCTTTCGCAAGCAGGGACTCCGGCAGATAATCGTCATATTTATCCAGATATTTTTCTGGAACATCTGCAGCGAGTTCTGATTCTGAAGGCAAGCCCGAAAATAGCATTTGTTTTAGCGCGTGTTGGACAGTGGGTACACTTGCGTCATCTATTTCTATAACACCTGCAAATGAACTGGCTTTAAAGCTGCTACGCATGAGTAAGGCCGTTATTGTATTAACGACTTTATCCCCCATCCACGGGAGAACGTAACTACGCTGGCCGTCAGAAATAAAATGGGAGTTTTGCAGATTGAAACGCTTAAAACTGTCACATCCTTCTGCAAAGAGGCTTCTGGCGGTGGCATCGGCATAATCGACTCTCTTACTTCCTATCGCGATGCGATAATCATTCTCCCTGTATATGGCGAGCATCTCTTGGCGAACAACATCATGAACAGACATACCCCCACCACTAAACTGTGGCGGCTGGCCGCCTTTGGTCGCCTCGACATAGATAACTTTTTTTTCCACCTCGATCTCTGTCACTTTCCAGCGGCGTCCACCGAAGATTATGTGCTGGTCAGGCAGAAGGGGAGAGTCCACTGGTACTGTGCCAAGGGTTCGGCTTCCTGTGACAATGCGGAACTCTTCTGGAGTATTGAACACGGCGTAAAACGTATAATGGTTAGTCAGCTTCTCCCCCTCAGTCCCGATAACCATTTCACCGCTAGCAAGTTGTGTCAGCAGACCGTATCCCCCCATATGCCGAAGCAGAGTTTTGAAATCCGTTAAGTCGATGTTCCGGAAGGGGCCTGTCTGGCACAGTTGTGACCAAAGTTGATCGGCTCGAACCCCGCCCCATTGCGCTGTGATCGCAAGGATTTGGTGCAGCAACGTGGAGTAATGCATCTGGCGGGCATCAGCCGGTTCGAACCATCGCTTAGTGATCATCAATCTAATCATCGCCATCGACTGAACCAGTTGTAGCCGCAAGCGGTCTACCATGTCGCTGGTTGCGGTAAGTTCTTGCTCAGAGATCAGCATTCTCAGAACCGATGGCGAATCTCGCCGTCCTGACCGGCCCATACGCTGACGTAGGCTGGAGACGGAATGTGGAGGAGTAACCTGTATAACCGACTGCACCTTACCGATATCAATACCCAGCTCAAGCGTCATGGTACAGACTGCTGTTGTAGGCAAATTACCCTGCTGTAGGCGGGCTTCGAGCGTCTCGCGTAATTCCCTAGACAGGGAGCCGTGATGGGGAAAGAATTCATTAGGAACAACATTTTCCTCACACATGTCGCTCAGCGTCGCCGCAATGCTTTCAGTGCGCTTTCGACTGTTTGCAAAAACTAAATGGGAGTCTCCACGGCAGAGTCTGAAAATGTCAGCGCAGACGTGTTTTTCTGCTGAGCTTTGTGGCTCTTCTCCTTTTTCGGTCACCGGTATCAGATAGCCTTTAACCTGCACTTGCAGTGTGGCTGTGCTATTGCTGTCTGTCACAATTTCGCAGGGCAATCGCTGATCCGGACGCAACAGTTCGGGCACTTTATCCAGTTCTCCTAATGTAGCGCTCAACGCAACGCGGGGAACCGGATTCGCATGACGGCCCAGTACATGATCAATTCTGTTGAGAAGGGAGAGCAACTGCATGCCGCGCTCAGTACCAATAAAGGCATGAAACTCATCAATAACAATGTAGGCTACTGGCGAAAAAGCCTGTTTAATCCAACCCGATGAATTTATAAGTAAAGACTCAAGTGATTCTGGTGTAATAAGAAGGATGCCCGCTGGGTCAGTCCGTATTTTCTTCTTTTTGCTTTGCGGTACATCACCGTGCCATGGTGTCACCGGCATATCCAGCGCTTCGCCAAGGCTCTCAAGACGTCGATACTGGTCGTTAATCAGCGCCTTAAGCGGGCTGATATAGATAATACCAAATCCACCTGTGATATCTGCAATCGCTGAACAGGCAGGCAGAAAGAAAGCCTCTGTTTTACCCGCTGCCGTACCTGCACTGATTAGCACGTCTTGGTCACGGGCTAAAACTACCGGGATAGCGCTCTCTTGCAGGGGCCTTAATGCAGACCAGCCCTGCTTATAAACCCACTTACGGACGCGGGGATCGAGACTATCGTATGCGCTGCTCATAATTTGAAGTTGGCCAGGCCGTTATCATCCTCTTCTTCCTGCGCAATGGTCTCATCCATGTCGCTGGGCCTGTCATCTTCAATCGCCACACCCGAGATTAGCGTCTGCCAGCTTATCGTACTGTTTTGTTCCAGCACGGCCAGCATATCCAGGAAACCTTTGATGGTGTTTCGGGGGGTACGGAAGTAAGCATCTCCGATGGTTTTACTGCAGTGGTGCAGAAAACCGGTAAGTGCATCATCTGATACCAGATACTTTTCTGGCTCTCCGCCTGCATAAACATGGCGAAGATTTTTCAGTAAAATATACAATTCCTCTGGGGTGAGGCTGGCAAGATGTAGCGTAGGTGACGAGTAGTCAATCACTCCTGCTTTCTGAGCGAACCGATTTTCCGCCAGACGCGATTGCAACGCCTCATAGCTGTAGAGCCCTTTACGCGGATCAAACAGGAACTCGGGCGTGCCTCCAAGAACAAAACCAATATTCTCGGCAGAACCCTGCAGACAGTCATTCAGGATCCGCAGGATCTGTTCATAGTTTGCAGTCCTCGCTTGAGTGTTGTTCAGCTTATAAAGGTTTACCATCTCGTCGAGGCTGACCAGTAACCCTGCATAGCCTGCCTGACGAACAAACAGGCTTACCAGCTTCAATGAATCGTAAAACGAGGCGTCTGAGATAATAGTCCGGACGTCGAGATCGTTTCGGACATCGGTTTTTGTGGTGTATTCGCCCCGCAGCCAGCGAATGGCATTGGATTTTAACGTCTCGTTATCCTGTTCATGTCCGCGCCAGAATGCATCGATGACTTTAGCAAAGTCATATCCCCCCACCATATCGGACAGAGCAGCCAGGCGTTGGTGAATAACCGACGAGACTGTAGTGCCATCCGCATCAGCCTCCTTCCTTGCCTCCGTGACGAACCGCTCCACAACACTAAGTAACGCATTACCATCAGGTTTGTTGCGGGTGGACATGTTCTTCATAAGTTCCGAGTAGAGATTGCGCGCCTGACCTCCCGATGAGTGAATGCGCCTGTCGGGGGAAAGGTCGGCACTGACTGTTACCAGCTTTTTTTCCAGCGCAATAGAACGTACAACGCTCAGAAAGAACGTTTTGCCTGAGCCGTATTCACCGATGATAAGTCTGAAGCTCGCGCCGCCGTCCGCGATCCGCTCAATATCCTGATGGAGAGCCGTTATCTCATTCATCCGGCCCACCTGGATGTGCTGAATGCCTATTCTTGGCGTTACACCAGACTTCAGTGATTGGATAATAGCATCCCGCTCTTTAACTCTTATGCGTGTCACAGACATTAACTATCCCTCTAATTCTTTGGCAATTTCCAGGTCTACCCAGATATCATCATCGTCATCATCCAGCACTGGTGCATCAACCACTGCATAGGACCAGTCATTAATAACCTCAAGTGCACCGCTGAGCATCAAATTAAAATTCTCGCACAGTTCCGACACCTCTTTCCGGGGCCACTGTTCCTTTTCCAAAAGCCTGTGGTAAAGCTGGCTATGTGCATTATCAAGGCCACTATCATGCGCTCCGGCTGCGGGAGTGCTCTCGCGCAATTCCGGCTCCTCCTCGGTGAAAATTGCGCTAAGCAATTTACGGACATCGTCTGTGGCTGACTCATGGTGAGCCAGCACGCTGGCGTCCAGCGTGAATTCAGCGGCCCCAAGACTCGCTGATGCAGACGACAGCGGGGTAACCTCTGCCGTAGAATGCTGATGGATGTTGCCGGAGATAGTGGAAGGATCCAGTCCTAGGCCTGAATAAATTTTTTCCAGCTGTTTGATTTCGGCGGGCTCAATTCTGCCATCTGAGCAGGCTACTCCCACGATAACCTTACCTACTGCTGATTTTTCCATCGCACTCAACAGCGCTATTCTATTTTTCATGCCTGCCATGTTGGCCGGTGTATGAAGTTGCCACGTCAAATACGCATGTAAGGAGCGTTTTTCATCTTCGCTAAAGCCAGAATTATGGTCGATAGCATTTTCCAGCACTTTCTGCTCGGCCTGATCAAGGCTATTGTCGGTTAAAGCCACCATTGACCCCAGCCTTAGCGCCATCACCGCTGAGATAAATGCCGGAGATGGTGGTAAGCGCGCTCCCTCACCAGCGGCAAATAAAACCAGTGCGCCGCCAGCTTCTGCTTTCACATGGTGGTAAAGCGGATCAGGTGCCAGGCAGTAGCCCATTTTCAGTGCAAAGGCCTGCATCAGGTCGGTCTCTTTTTTATTGATTTTCGCCGGGCAAGTGGCTCCCATATGTGCCCAGAAGTCAGCAACGGTGGTTAGCCCCTTGTGACTCGCTATCACTTCATCAGCCCAGCGTTTGAATGTATTTAAAACTTTTCCTGCGCTTTCATTGATGATTTCCATAGGCAACAACATGATTGCCGCAGTATCATTTTCTGACGTACCTTTCCTGCCAAGATAGCGGCTGTAAGCATCCAGTTCATCTGTACAGATCTCTGCAAGCGTCATGATCTTCTGGACTGGTCCCTTCAATGCACTAGGGTCAGGTAAGTCTGGAACAGGAAGGCGAACGCCACGCAAGCTGGGACTTGCAGGGTTGTAATCCAGACGCAATCGCGTTTTATTCGGTTTGACAACCATACCCTCACCGTACTTGAGGGTATAGCGCCGTTTGAAAAGCGCAGCGAATTCTTTCGCACAGCGGCGGGCGGGAGTTCGTAACGCATACTCCGTGTGATTTGTTACCCACGTCAGCGCCAGATCGGCTGACACAGGAACTCCAGCATCCACAGCCTTTGCCAGCGCAAGCTTAAACAGCATACCATTGCTGAAACTCGAATCACGGCTAAGATCGGCAACCAGATCAACATCTGGGCGCAGAATAGACATTGCTTCCAGTAACTGGGACGAGTAATTCCGGAAAGAGCGGTTCTCAATGAATACCGATCTTAACCGGCAGATTTCATTAAATAGAGTACGGAACTCTGCGTCAGGTGTATTACCATCCCGGCAGTCAACAAGTGCCTTTCTTTCCAGCCCATACAGATAGATAAATACGTAACCTACAGGGCATGACGCGTCGGACCTATCACTGGCAAGCCAGTTTAGATACGCGCCGCGCGCATCAGCTGAAAGCGAGGAATAGCTGGGCCAGTATCCCAATGAACTATCTTCATAAAGATAAGGTTTGTGGCGAATATTGAGCGTGTCGTCAATTAATGATGCTTCAGTGCCATCATCATAATAGCCGCTTAAGCTCTGCCCAGCAGGCTTCATCCGCTGACCGAAATAAAAGTAACCACCGGTAATCTCCACACCACCCACAGTGGCCACATCACCCAGCAATACCCATCGAGCCAAAGTACCAGTAGTAGTTTTTGAGGTATTCTGACGTTGAGTCGTTGTTATTCTGTATTCGACATTACGACCGCCCAGTGTAAAAGTTGCCAGATCATCATCTTCACTGTCATCGTTTCTCACAACAGCCTCTTTTTTCTTGATGTCAGCAAGCCATTCTTTAGGTGGTGCTTTCACGATTTTGGAAGGATAAGAATCTGCAGATTTATATTTTTTCTTTTTGAAAAACAGTAGATAAATTACATAAATCGCCGCTATAAATATCCATAGCTCCATGGGTAATAACCTTAAGAATGACTTTTCTCATACGCCGAAAAAATGGCGAGGGAAAATAGGGGGAAGTGGATTAATCCTAAAATAATACTTCTGTATTGCGAAGTTTAAAATCAAAACATGACCAAATTTAGCTCATTGGTTTTCACCGATAAAACCATTAGCTAGCAGCTAAATGCGCAAAGTCGGCAGTTAATTCTTAAGACGGACTAATGCTAGGCCTCCGGGTACTGTTGCGTTATTGCGTTAACATGTGAACAACAGCTACGTAGATGTAGATACGGCAAGACTTTACACTGACTGCAAAACTTACCTGTTTACTGAACAGACTTCACGATCCTGCTGGAGACCTAGCATATTAATCTTTAACGTTCCCGCTTTTTCATAAAGCAGACTGCCATATCTTATTGTTTTCTAACTCAGAATACTGACAGCTCAGCTTTGAACTAATATCGTTAAACCCTGTTAACACCAAGCGATTTTGTCGTACTTTAATTACCACGCGATTCTGTCGTAGTTGCTAATTACCACGGGAAATTGACGGTTGATCCATAACCGTGCTCTTTGAGTGTTTTTTGTACACTCACAGGATGCTAAGGATGATCACGTTGAACTCCAAAGCTCAATTGACCGTGGATGTCATTGCAAAAGTGGCTGAGTGTAAAATCGCTATTGCCAATGCCGCCAAGCTCCTCAATAAGTCCAGACGTACCATCGAACGCTATCTCCAGCGTTATCAAGAAAAGGGGCTCCAGTTTGTTATTCATGGCAACGCGGGGAGTGAACCTGCTAATAAAACGCCAGATACAGTAAAACAACAGGTTCAGGCGCTTATCCGTGAAAAATACTATGACCTGAATTTGCTGCATCTCGCTGAAATGCTGGAAGCCAATGAACACCTCGTCGTGAAGCGTGAAACATTGAGAAAATGGGCACACGATATTAATCATGTAAAACGCGCAAAGCGCAGGCGAAGTCGGGTTCACAAACGCAGGGAACGGATGGAAGCGCCGGGGTTGATGCTGCAAATGGACGGCAGCACTCACCGTTGGTTCGGCAATAGCAAATCCTGTCTGATTGCGATGATTGATGATGCCAATAGCGATATTCACGCTGAATTCTTCCCGTCAGAAACCACCGCAGGCTGCCTGAAAGTCATGCGCTCAGTTATTGAGAAGTATGGTGTGTTTAAGACGTTGTACGTTGACCGGGCGGGTATCTTTGGTGGCCGCAAACGTTGCAACTTCTCCCAGATGCAGCGGGCTTGTGAGGAATTGGGTATTGAAATCATCTTTGCCAGCTCACCACAGGGCAAAGGGCGTATTGAACGTGCCTTCGATACCCTGCAAGACCGACTCATACCGGAACTGAGACTGCACAATATTATTGATATGGCAGGTGCCAACAGCTACCTTCAGCATGTGTTTATACCGCAATTCTGGCGCAAGAAACTGACGGTCAAAGCAAGAACACCCGCCTCCGAATATACCCCGCTGTCGAGGTACATAAATCTTGATGATATCTGCATCACCAAGGTTTATCGTAAGATCCGCAATGACCATACATTCAGCTACGGCAATAAATTCTATTTCATTGAATCACCGCTCAGGCATTCTATCGCCAATCAGAAAATCGAAATCCGGGCAGGAAAAGATAAACAGTTCAGCGCCTATTTTGCAGGCAGACAATTACAGGTATCAGAGGTGACAGAGCCGACTAAAGCCTCATTGGAGGATATCGATATCCAGAAAAAGCTTGGTGTACTCGCCCTGGCTGACAAGCTTGGTAATGTCGCGGAAGCATCACGCCTGAGCGGTGTATCAAGGGAAACCATTCACCGTCACAGACGGCTGGTTAAAGAAGGAGGTATTGATGCCCTCAAGCGCCAGGAGACACCAGATTTACGGCATAAGAACCGAACAGAAGAATCCCTGGAAAGGCTGATTATCGACTTCTCGCTACGTAATCCTCATTGTAGTGGCACAGTAAATTTGGCCACCTGAACAGAGGTGATACTCTTGCCTCAGCATAAAACAGGTGACTTCATGACCAAGAAAATAAAACGAACCTTTTCTCCCGAGTTCAAGCTGGAATGC
>NZ_JAAWVW010000038.1:0-8418 GCF_014855505.1 Musicola keenii
CCGTTAATGCCTGACCAGACTGGAGGGCTTTAAGCGCTTTATCGAAATCGAAGGGCTGGGACATATGTCATTCCTTTTTGATTATATACTACTGGAATGACACAGAATTTCTAACACTCCCGCTGGCACTGATTTTAACCAGCCTTGTGTTGTCCGCGATATCGTTGATCGTGTTGGTGATCGCTGGAGCCTGCGGGTTCTGGGGCACCTTGCTGAAGGGCCTCAACGCTTTAATGCATTACAACGCGCCATTGGTGATATATCAAAGCAGGTACTGTCCATGACATTGAGACGTTTGGAAGAAGATGGTTTTATCAGTCGTACCGTCTATTCAGGTAAGCCACTACAAGTCGTTTATGCCCTCACCGAAATAGGCGTCTCCTTCCTGACCCCGTTAAGAACGCTGCTCGACTGGGCTTGGGATAATCAACATGCCATTGCCAGGGCGCGTGAAACATTTACGCAAAACGTCAGGTGAATATCACCCGGTGCCATCGCCCCGCGTGGATATTGCCCAGTGCGGTCTATGTTCGTTCCGTTGAACGGCGTGAGCGAGTATTCGGCGACGAGGAGCTCTTCTACGGGATTATCCCCGCACATTCTGAACCAACCTTTTGATATGGAAATATTTTCCTACCCTTGCGGCGGTATTGAATACCGTGAGCGTCCAGCGATATCCCGGTTCAGATCATCCCGTATTGATAACACCGGATACCTCGCGGCATCACGGTTGTGGTCGCCATGGGCTGAAGAGGTAGAGCGTGATATGCACATAAAGCGTGCGCGAACTGCCTGACGACGGTGCAGGTGCCGTGAACGTATCAGCAGTGGATGCGCTGCCTGTCCATTCGGTTGCCTGCGGTGTTCGAATCCTGCCCAGCGCCCTATTTCTATTGATATTCATCACATTTTTTCATTTCTATGCCGAGTTTTGCACCGTGTTGCCGCAGGGTGCAGCACGGTAAAACGCATTGTTTTTTACTCTGGCACAGCTCTTGCTATATCTCTGCTAACAATTTATCGCGGTTTTTCCCCGCTAATGGCGGCGTGGGAGGAACCTTCGGGCAAAGGCGTCCATAAGCATGCGGATTTCGCATGTCTTGTGGGCGCCTTTTTTATTTTTCGCCGCGGCAGTGGCGCAATGGCTGAGGTGTCGTCAATGAGTGATTCCCAATCCCCCAAAACATTTTCCCGTCGTCAGTTTTTGGCGGGCAGCGCCGCACTGGGCGGCACGCTGCTGCTGCCGGGGGTGATGAACCACGCCTGGGCGGCGGGTTCCGACGCGCCGGAAAAAAAAGACGTCCGGGTGGGCTTTATTCCGCTTACCGACTGCGCTTCCGTGGTGATGGCGGCGGTAAAAGGGTTCGACAAAAAATACGGCATCACCATCGTCCCCAGCAAAGAAGCCAGCTGGGCCGCGGTACGGGATAAGCTGGTATCGGGCGAGCTGGACGCCGCTCACGTACTCTACGGCCTGGTGTATGGCTTACAGGTCGGCGCGGGCGGCCCACAACACAACATGGCTTCGCTGATGACCATCAACAATAACGGGCAGGGCATCACGCTGGCCAACACGCTGCGCGAAGCCGGCGTGACGGATGGCGCCAGCCTGAAAAAATACATCGCCGCCAGCCCGGCGGGCACCTATACCTTCGCTCAGACCTTTCCCACCGGCACCCACGCCATGTGGCTCTATTATTGGCTGGGCGCCGCCGGCATCAATCCGTTTGACGACGTGCGCACGGTGGTGGTGCCGCCGCCGCAGATGGTGACTAACATGAAGATCGGCAACATGAGCGGTTACTGCGTGGGCGAACCCTGGAACCAGCGCGCCATCATCGAAGGGTTGGGATTTACCGCCGCCACCTCGCAGGACATCTGGCCGGATCATCCGGAAAAAATTCTCGGCACCACCGCCGACTGGGTCAACGCCAACCCCAATACCGCCCGCGCACTCACCGCCGCGGTGCTGGAAGCGTCGCGCTGGATCGATGCCTCCGACGATAACCGGCGGGAAACCGCCCGTGTCATCGCCGGTCGCGCCTACGTCAACACCCAGGAAGAGGCCATCGTCGGCCGCATGCTCGGCCAGTACGACAACGGCGCCGGTCGGGTCTGGCAGGATGCGCACGCCATGCAGTTTTACCGCGGCGGCGAGGTGAACTACCCCTGGTTGTCCGACGGCATGTGGTTCCTGACCCAGTTCAAACGTTGGGGGCTGGCGGCACAGGCGCCGGATTATCTGGCCGTGGCGCGCCAGGTTAACCGCATCGATATCTACCGGCAGGCCGCCAGCGCGGTGGGTAATGTGCCGCTGCCCGGTAGCGACATGCGCAGCAGCGTGCTGATTGATGGAAAGCGCTGGGACGGCAGCGATCCCACCGGTTATGCCAACAGCTTTAGCGTGAAAAAATAACGGAGCACGACGATGAAAATGCAGACCAATGTCATCCCTCTTACGCCGGAGCAAGACGCGCCGGTCGTCAGCGCGGAGATCGTCTCTCTGCCGGAAAATACGGTCAAAACGGTCGACGTCACACCGGTAGCGCCGGTGGTTGCGCCGTGGTCGCGTCTCACTCGCGTACTGAGTCTGGTTTTACCGGGCATGTTGGGGTTGTTGCTGTTGCTGGGTGTCTGGCAGTTGGCGGCGTTGAACAGCAAAGGCTTTCCCACGCCGTGGCAGACCTGGCAGGCGGCGTTGACGATTTTTGCCGACCCGTTTTACATCGCCGGCCCTAACGATCAGGGCATCGGCTGGAACGTGTTGGCGTCGATTCGGCGCGTCGCGGTCGGCTTCGGCCTGGCGGCGTTGGTGGGGATCCCCGCCGGTTTCCTGATCGGCCGTTTCCGGTTTATGGCGGCGATGTTCAACCCGCTGATTGCGCTGTTGCGCCCGGTCAGCCCGCTGGCCTGGCTGCCGATCGGGCTGCTGTTGTTCCAGCGCGCCGAACCGGCGTCCAGCTGGACCATTTTCATTTGTTCTATCTGGCCGATGATCCTGAATACCGCCGAGGGGGTACGCCGTATCCCGCAGGATTACCTCAATGTGGCGCGGGTGTTGCGCCTGTCCGAATTCACCATCATGTACAAGATTCTGCTGCCTGCGGTGCTGCCGAGCGTCTTGACCGGTGTGCGTCTGTCCATCGGCATCGCCTGGCTGGTGATCGTGGCGGCTGAAATGCTGACCGGCGGCGTCGGTATCGGCTTCTGGATCTGGAACGAGTGGAACAACCTCAATGTGCCCAACATCATCATCGCCATCCTCATCATCGGCGTGGTGGGGCTGCTGCTGGAACAGGGGCTGATGCTGCTGGCCCGCCGCTTCAGTTACGAAAACCGTTAAGGAGAGCCCGATGCGCCAACAACCGATTATCCGTATTCAGCAAGTCAGCCAGCGGTTTACCACCGCCAGCGGGCCGTTTCTGGCGCTGGATAACGTGAGTTTTGATATCCATACCGGCGAAACCCTGAGCCTCATCGGCCACTCCGGCTGCGGCAAGTCCACGCTATTGAACCTGATCGCCGGGCTGACGCTGCCGAGCAGCGGCGGCCTGCTGTGCGACAACCGTGAAATCGTCGGCCCCGGCCCGGAGCGGGCGGTGGTGTTCCAGAACCATTCGTTGCTGCCGTGGCTCACCACCTACGACAACGTAGCGTTGGCGGTGCGGCAGGTGTTCCGCGGCCAGATGAGCAAGGCGGAGATGCATGAGTGGATCGTGCACAACCTGGAACGGGTGCATATGGGGCACGCGCTCGACAAACGCCCGCACGAGATTTCCGGCGGCATGAAACAGCGGGTGGGCATCGCCCGCGCGCTGGCGATGAAGCCCAAAGTGCTGCTGATGGACGAGCCGTTCGGCGCGCTGGATGCGCTGACCCGCGCCCATCTGCAGGATGCGGTAATGGAGATCCAACAGCGACTGAACACCACCATCGTCTTGATTACCCACGACGTCGATGAAGCGGTGTTGCTGTCCGACCGGGTACTGATGATGACCAACGGCCCGGCGGCGACGGTCGGTGAAATCATGACGGTGGATCTGGCGCGACCGCGCTCGCGCGTAGCGCTGGCGGATGAGCCTCGCTATCACCAGTACCGTCAGCAGGTGCTGCATTTTTTGTACGAGAAGCAGCCGCACGCGGCATAAGGCGCAGGAGGCAGCATGAGCATTCGTCTGGTGATTATCGGCAACGGCATGGCCAGCGCCCATCTGGTGCGGCGTCTGGGGGAGCTGGCGCCCCGGATCTACCACGTTGTGGTTATCGACAGTGAGCCGCGCGCCAGCTATAACCGCGTACTGCTCTCCCCGGTGCTTGGCGGGGAAAAAACGTTCGCCGATACCGTGCTGGCATCACCTTCGCCCGCGCTGCGGGTGGACTACCTGACCGGCGAGAAAGTGCTGCGTATCGATCGTTGCGCTCGCGAACTGACGACGGAACATCGTCGCCTGCGCTACGACCATCTGGTGATTGCCACCGGTTCACGACCTTTTATGCCGCCGCTGCCGGGCATCGAGCTGCCGGGCGTAATGGGTTTTCGCACGCTGGATGATGTGGAACGGATGTTGGCGGCGGTGCATCAGGGACGATCTGTTGTGGTGATCGGCGGCGGCCTGTTGGGGATCGAGGCGGCAGCGGCGTTGCGTCAGCGCGGTGCCGACGTCACCTTGCTGCATCGTCACCCGCACCTGATGGAGCGCCAGTTGGACGGCGCTGCCAGCGCGTTGTTGCAAGAGAACCTCGCCGCGCGCGGGATCCGCTGCCTGACCGGCGTTCAGGTCTCGGCACTGGTGGGAACCTCGCAGGTGGATGCGGTCATGCTGGCGCAGGGAGAGCGCGTTTCAGCCGGTCTGGTGGTGATCGCCACGGGGGTGCAACCCGTGATTGAACTGGCGCGGGACGCCGGTTTGCCGTGTGGTCGCGGCATTCTGGCGGATGGTCAGCTGCGCACGGTGGATGACGCCGTCAGCGCGCTGGGGGAGTGCAGTGAAGTAAACGGTGAAACCGTCGGGTTAGTAGCGCCCTGTCTGGCGCAGGCCAAGGTATTGGCGCACCGGCTGGCGGGACAACCGATCGCCGACTATGTCCCGACGCCGCTGGCGACCCGTCTCAAGGTGAGCGGGGTGGATGTGGTCAGCGCTGGCGCGCTGGAGCCGCAGGCCGACGATCGCCAGTACACCCTTTCCGATCCGCTTAGCGGTCACTACCGCCGACTGATTTTTCGTGATGGCCGCCTGTGCGGCGCATTGCTGTATGGCTATGTCGGCGATAGCGCGTCGTTATTGTCAGCCATGGAGGCCGACAACGTTCCGGTTCCCGCCTCGTTGCTGCTGGCCAGCCCTTTTTCTGATGAACAGCCTGAAGCTGTAAGGACGTCTGTGATGAGTAAACCCGTATTGGTGGTGGTTGGACACGGTATGGTTGGACACCATTTTCTTGAGCAATTGGTGGAACGTAACCTGCACCGGGATTACCACATTGTGGTGTTTGGCGAAGAACGCCACCCCGCGTATGACCGGGTTCATCTGTCGGAATATTTTGCCGGACGCAGCGCCGCCTCGCTGTCGCTGGTCAGCACGGGATTTTTCGAGCAGCACGGTATTGAACTGCGCGTCGGCTGCGCCGTAGCGGCGATTGATCGGCAGCGCCGCTGTGTGCGTGACGCCGCCGGTCGTGAGACCGCCTACGATCGACTGGTGCTGGCCACCGGTTCTTATCCGTTCGTCCCGCCGATTGACGGCAGCGATCATCCCGGCTGTCTGGTTTATCGCACGCTGGATGATCTCGACGCCATCGCCGCACAGGCGCGTGAAGCCCGTAGCGGTGTGGTGATCGGCGGTGGCCTGCTGGGGCTGGAAGCCGCTAACGCGCTGCGTCAGCTCGGGTTGGAAACCCATGTGGTGGAATTCGCGCCGCGCCTGATGGCGGTACAGCTGGACGACGGCGGCGCGGCATTGCTGAAGCGCAAGATTGAAGCGCTGGGCGTGCGGGTGCACACCGGCAAAGAAACCCGCGCCATACAGACCGGCGAGCAGGCCCGCTATCGGCTAGCGTTTGCCGACGGTAGCCAGCTTGAAACGGACATGGTGCTGTTCTCCGCCGGTATTCGGTCGCAGGATCGCCTGGCGCGTGACGCCGGGTTGACGCTTGGCCCGCGCGGCGGCGTGTTGATTGACGATCGCTGTTGCACCGCCGACGCGGATATTTTCGCCATTGGCGAATGCGCGCTGTGGCAGGGGCAGATGTTCGGGCTGGTGGCGCCGGGGTATCAGATGGCGCGTGTCGTGGCGGACGGGCTGGCGGGTAAGACGAGCGCGTTTACCGGCGCGGACATGAGCACCAAGCTCAAACTCCTGGGGGTGGATGTGGCGTCCATCGGCGACGCCCACGGCGCGACGCCGGACAGCCAGAGTTACCAGTGGAACGATGGCCCGCGGGAGGTTTACAAGAAAATCATCGTCTCGGCGGACGGGAAACGGCTGCTGGGGGCGGTTCTGGTGGGCGACAGCAGTGATTACAGCACCCTGTTGCAGATGAAACTCAACGACATGCCATTGCCTGCGCAGCCGGCGTCGCTGATCCTGCCGGCGCTGGACGGCGCGGCGCCGAAAGCGCTCGGGGTGGCGGCGTTGCCGGACAGCGCCCAGATCTGCTCCTGCCATAACGTCACCAAGGCGGATATCTGTGCCGCGGTGGACGCGGGTTGCACCGATCTGGCGTCGTTAAAAGCCTGTACCAAGGCGGGCACCGGCTGTGGTGGCTGTGTGCCGCTGCTCAAGCAGGTGATGGAGTACCAGCTTGCGCAATCCGGCATTGAAGTGAAAAAGGATGTCTGCGAGCACTTCGCTTATTCGCGTCAGGAGCTGTATCACCTGATCCGCGTGCACCAAATTCGTCACTTCGACCAGCTGCTGGCTCGATTCGGACAGGGGTTGGGCTGTGAAATTTGTAAGCCGCTGGCGGGCTCCATGCTGGCATCCTGCTGGAACGACTATGTGCTCAGCCCGGATCATCTGCCGTTGCAGGATACTAACGATCGTTTCCTGGCCAATATTCAAAAAGACGGCACCTATTCGGTGGTGCCGCGCGTGCCCGGCGGCGAAATCACCCCGCAGGGGTTGATCGCCATCGGCGAGGTGGCGCAGCGCTATCGGCTTTACACCAAGATCACCGGCGGACAACGTGTCGATTTGTTCGGCGCACGGCTGGAACAGCTGCCGGATATCTGGCAGACGCTGATCGACGCCGGGTTTGAAACCGGCCACGCTTATGGTAAGTCGCTGCGCACGGTGAAATCCTGCGTCGGTTCGACCTGGTGCCGCTACGGCGTGCAGGATTCCACCACGCTGGCGATTGCGCTGGAGCACCGCTACAAAGGTCTGCGCTCGCCGCACAAAATCAAAATGGCGGTCTCCGGCTGTACCCGCGAGTGCGCGGAAGCGCAGGGCAAGGATATCGGCGTCATCGCCACCGACAAGGGCTGGAATCTGTACGTGTGCGGCAACGGCGGCATGAAACCGCGTCATGCCGACCTGTTCGCCAGCGATCTGGATACCGCCATGCTGATCCGGCTGATCGACCGGGTGCTGATGTTCTATATCCGCACCGGCGACCGGCTGCAACGCACCAGTACCTGGCTGGATAATCTGGACGGCGGCGTCGACTACCTGCGGGCGGTGATCATCGACGATAGCCTCGGTATCGCGGCGGAGCTGGAAAGCGAGATGCAACAGGTGGTCGACAGCTATCAGTGCGAATGGCGTACCACCGTCACGCAACCGGATCGTCGGGCGCTGTTTCGCGCCTTTCTCAACAGCGATACCCCGGACGAATCGGTAGTGATGGTGCCGGAGCGCAACCAGCCACGGCCGGCCAGACCGGAAGAAAAAACGCCGCCGACGTTACGGATAGACGGCACGCAGGCCAACTGGCTGCGAGTCGGGCGCTTGAGCGATATTCCGGCGCATACCGGTATGGCGGTGCGCGTCGGGCCGCATCAGGTGGCGGTGTTCCATGCGCCGGGGCAGGGCGCTGGGCTGTTCGCGCTGGATAACCGGGAGCCGGCCAGCGGCGCCAATGTGCTGGCGCGCGGTATCGTCGGCGATATCGCGGGCGAACCGGTGGTGATTTCGCCGCTGTACAAACAGCGTTTTCGCTTACGTGACGGCGTCAGCCCGGATGATGGCCGTCTGGCGGTGCAGGTGTGGCCGGTACGTCTTGAACAGGATGACATCTGGGTAGCGAGCCAGCCGCTGGGTATGACCGTGCTGGCGGAGGCATTATGAGCGGCTGCCGCACCACCTGCCCGTATTGCGGCGTCGGTTGCGGGGTGATCGCCGATCGGCAAGCGGACGGCCCTGTCGTTATCGCCGGCGATCCGGAACACCCCGCCAACCGGGGGCGTTTGTGCGTTAAGGG
>NZ_JAAWVW010000039.1:0-8000 GCF_014855505.1 Musicola keenii
AAATACTACAAATTTTGAATCTTGAATCTTATCGACTAACATGGTATAGGTATTAAGGATTTCATTTTCAGTTCATTCTTATATGTTGTGATAATATACTTCATGCATTGACTGAAAATACTAAAAAAATCGGTGCTTTGTATTTTTACCTTACTTTCATCCCGTAGTTGAGGTTATCATGTCAACCCCTGAAGATGCTTTCAAAAAAAAATTATTAGCTGATAAAAAAGAAAAGGATGAACTTGTTCAGAAACATAAAATGGATTCAGAGCATAGAAAAAAAATCATTGCCGAAAGAATTGATTTTTACCAAAAACACCAAAGTCATTTCATTCAAAAAATTAATGGGTGGGCTAGCAGTGTAGATTTAAATATCTCAGACCTTAATGTTAACTATTACGATTATGGTAATTTATTTCAAACAAAAGGCATAAGTATTGAGCATGATGGTAAAAAAGTACAGTTTATTCCGAAAGGGGTAGAACGTGGAACCTTTTTAGGTACCATAGCTCTAGATTTTCCTAACGCAAATCCATTCATTCAATATTATTTCGGTTTGTCTGAAAATAAAAATGAAGCCGAACCATATTGGATTTTTGTTAAATATGATACTCAAAACCCTAGTGCTTGGCAGGAAAACTCGAAACGAATGTCAAAAGAGCTATTCTTTGAAATAATTGAAGAAATATTACTTCCTCCCAAACCATGAATATAAAATATCAGAGAAGCACTCAAACCAGTGCTTCTCTAAATACCATCATTGTTTTATTAAAGATAACTGCTTTATTTTAAATAATCACATTTCGCACTTATCAATTTTAATTATCATATTTATTAATGCTGAAATTAAATTATTGGAAAGCTACAGTTCATATAAAAAACCACGTCCGTGTGATAAGACGTGGTTCAGATTTACTAGCTGTACTAAAATTAAACTCTTCGTCTGAAAACAACATTATCAGAAAAGATAGCCTTCCCAGCGACAAACCCAACAGCAGCTATTATTGGCAAACTGATAGTAGTCCCAGCTATGCCTGTAGACATACCGATCAACGCTGACAGACCAAAAGCCAGCAGCATAACAACAGCTGCATACCATTGTGGAAAGGTTCCATATAAAACAGTCGCCATACAGCCAGTACATACGTGGACACCACGCTGGCTTTCCTTTAAGCAGAAAGGACACTGGATTTTATTTTGCTCCATGTTCGCGCCCTTAGTTAGCTTTCCAGCCGTTATTAGTTTTCACCAGAACAATTTTGGCTTCTTCTGGTTCAGCCATCCCTTTAACGCCAGAAAAAGCATTTTTATCAACCCAGCCCGGTACGCCATCCAGTTTCCACGTATAGGTCACTTGTGTGATTTTAGCGCCAGCGCCATCACTCGGTTCAGTCCAACTGGTGATCTCAGCAACAACACGATGACCAACACAGGCACCTTCCTCACGGTTCCAAAACTCAACCTCTTGTCCTTTGTCTGTTATCTCTAATACATCAACGCTACCAAATCCGTTAGGCTGCTGCGAAACATTGAGCAGCCCCTGTTCAGCAAGCCCGTTCAGGATTTCATCGCTGGCATTGTATCCAGCAGAACGGTAGCCATGATTAACCTTTACTGGAAAACCTTTGTTGAACGCAAAGTCATTATTCTGCAGTGAGTAGCACACCTTTGATTTTGAAATTTTCGCGTTTATAGCCTTTTCAAACTCGCCTTTCTCACCACATCCCGCCAGAACAAGAGCAACACCAGCAACGAGTAAAATCTTCTTCATCTTCCTATCCATCCTGATAATCAAAAATGCTGTTATGTAGAGGTAGTCGGCTGCGCACCTGTAGTCGTTAAAGCTTGTTCTTACTGGCATAACGCAGCAAAACCACCTGATTAACCAATTGATAGGATTCAATTATTTTTGTGGGCCGTCATATCGTTTGTAACGATCAAAATCAAAATAATGATAGTTATTATCTATCATTAAATACATATCGATCGATTAAATCAATTAACCTACCGATCGAAAAAACGTTATTAATCGACATAAACTATCAATATCAATTTATCGATCTGAGTTACCGATCATTTTCTTGCTAGATGAATCGTTACTGGATAAAGTGAACAGAAGGCTCACTGGACCGATTATTCGCTGGTTTGTAGGGATAGAACGTCAAACCCTATGACCAACAGCCAGCACTGCCCTATGGCCCTTTCTTAGCCTTTATTAATGCAACATCAGGGAAAACAATCATGAGGGATGCCGTTAGCTGATTAGATAGAAAAACTCATAGGCTTCTGATAAGCGGCTCTCTTCTTCAGCCATTAACACAAATTTAAATAGCCAGATTCGATATACCTCTGGCCCCGGCGTCTTTACGCCTATTTTTTCGTTTACTGTTTATATGGAGTTAACATGAAAAAACTGTTTATCGCTGCGTTGGTGATCCTGCCTCTTACCGCTTGCACAACCTATGGCAACAAATCCCTTAAAGACGAATCGCAACAAACCGTAAAAAACAAAATCGTTAAAGGGAAAACTACCCAGCAAGATGTTATTAACGCATTCGGGGAACCACAAACACGAGCCACCACTGATGGTCAGGAAATGTGGTCCTACTCCAGCATGTCAGGCGAGACTCAGATCTCAAACTACATCCCCGGACTGGCCCTACTGAAGAACAGCAACACTGCCCATATGAACTCCCTTGAGATCTGGTTCAAAGGGAATATTGTTGATCGATATAATTTCAGCCAGACGGCGAGTAAGGTTTCGCGTGGGTTGTTGGATTAATTTGTCGTTAACGACGCCAGAAAAGCAATAATCGAACCAAATTAATGAGAATGAGGCAGCAAAGGATAAAATATGTAATAAATGAGATGCAAATCACATTTCCATAACGAAATTTACTGTTTTGCTTAAATTTTTACCCCTTGCTCAGAATATAAGAGAGCATATGCAACTATTGAGGAAAATCTCATGACTGATAAAAAAATAGCAGAAGAGCAACTTGTAAATTTCTTTGCATCACCAGCATCGAGTGGTTATCAATATGATGTTAATAAAACAGCCAGCGCCTATGGGGAGACTCGTGAAGGCGTACTTCAGGTACAATTTGGCTTAAAAGGCTTTCCTGATTTTGTTAGACCAAATTATCAGATTATATTTGGTGATAAAAGTAAGATAGCATTTAGAGGAGACACACACAGTAAAGACAATCGTATTTCATCAGAATATAATCCAGATAATCTATCATCTGGATTTGAATACAACGGGAAATACTTTAACAAAGTCAGCTCTAATTTATAAATAGAACCTTACATTAATCTGTTTGTAAATTAATACACACATCATATATATGGGCGTGAACGCCCATATATAAAACACGATTTATTTCTTTCTACATATATCTATGATATCAAGGAGTGAAATACATTTAGCACCACTCTTCTCTGTGACTAATTTTTTTATTTTTCCCCAATGAGTTCGTATTTCTTCAACAAATAGCTTATTTTCACTGTTTTTGAACTCATAATCCATGACGGAATTTTTTTTGCAACAGATTGCCAGATGACCCGCTTGACCATCACTATAATTAAATTCTATATCATTACCAACACGCATATAAACACCTGAGCAGTATAATCCATCACGCGGCCCATATTTCAGATCTATCAAATATGCATCTTCCGGTAATTCAGGCCAACCTTCATATAAAGGAGGTAATTTATTAGGATATTTTCTTTCTTGCTCTGTGAAACTCTTATCATATTTATGATATGCTTCTCTTGCTTCGTAAGATAACTCCTCACGATACACGACTAAATACACAGGTCTATCAAGGAGTTCTGCTCGGGGTATTTTCGAAAGAGAAAATTTCTTGATCGATGATGAGGTTGATCTCATAGCTCTTTTTTTATTCCATTTTTGCATAGCATCTTCAATATCAACTAAACTTATATAACTTGATTCTTCCCACATATCATCGAACCATTTATTAATATTAGAAATTTGTAGTTCATCTTCTGTTAAGATACCTGCTTCTTCCCACCCGGTCAGTTCATCTCCCTCAAAGTTTAAACCATTTGAAGAACAGTTCGCAGAACCAACAATAGCTTTTTTATCGCCAACAATAACTTTTGCATGCAACCTATCATGTTGTCTCAGTTCATATCCCGAGAGAAGGCTTAAATTCTGAATGACTACTGGGTTAGTTGCCCCGCTTGCCAAATTACAGATTATTTTTACCTTTTTATTTTTTTTGTGAGTGAAAATTGAATCTGCACCATTTCCCCAAAAAGCAACTGCGGCACGAACTTCATTCTCTTCAGACACGATCGATTTTACAGCTTGTAGATATTCAAATGATGAAATAAACACGAATAACTCCTAATTAATCATTGCTGTGCGAAGCAGATTTATATAATTAAAAAACGTTGATTTATTTTACTTATTTTTATAAAAAACAACAGCGATCTTAAGCCTATCAGCGGCCTGATGCAACGCCTCATAGAGATCGCCCTCAATCTCATGCTCACCGTTCTTGAATATTACCACATAGCCATTAGTAAGATCTCGCACATGGTCAAGGTTTGTAGACTCTATCGCTATTCTCATACAAGAATGTAAATATTCAGCCACTGGGTACGGTAAGTATCAAGACAGTTGGACTGAAAATCTAAGTGTCTGGATAGTTGTAGTGCTGAGTTCACAAACAGCGGCAGCAACACCGATGCGTTCTGCAAGCTTCAGGGCTTCGTTGCAAAATTCAGGCGTATGTTGCTTACGTGGTTTTTTACTGGTTAATACGGACTTTGTCATGTGGGTCACTTCTGGTAGGAAATTTACTCACTTAGCCGTCTGCGCACTAATGGTGGGCAAGATCAAACAGCTAAAATAGCAAGAGATATTACTTATTAATCTAGCTCATTCTTCAATTCTGGAGCACAAAACATGGCTGGTACAGAACTTATTTTTGATGATGAAAACCCTAAAATATTATTCATTCCTGAACATAACAACAACGATCTCTCGAACATAACAACAGAGATCTTAAGCCTATCAACAGCAAGAGATAACGCCTCATGGAGATCTCCCTTCATCTCCTGCTCATACTCACCGTCCCTGAACATGACTACATAGCCATTGGTCAGATCTCGCATGTGGGCAAGGTTTATAGGCTCGATGGCTATTTTGATGTCTGTACCTTTGTATTCGAGCACCGGATAGCCCATGTCAGTGTGAAGCACGATACCACCGAGGGTTTCCACTTCGGATAAAAAGTTATCTTCAGCGATGGCCTCACGCAGATCCTGTAGGCCAAGCTCGTTCATCAATGCAGGTTCATCTGGAGCATTAGCTTTTACCCTACCGCAGTAATAGTAATCGTCCAGAATACTAACGGGCGTGTTGGGATGCTGACTGTTGTAGGTTTTGGTTTCTGAAATCAGAGATTTTATTGTTTCTTCACTTACTTGGCTGAGTTCAGATATCAATCTCCCAAATACATTTACTATACGTTCTTTATCATGTTCATTTGCAGATTCTGACAGGAAGAAAAAATCGTAATCTTTAACATAGATTTTATTGCCGTTTTCTAGGATAAGTTTTATCCCGTGTTTATTTTCTTCAATGTCTTTAACCATACAGGTCATAAATGGTACATTTTTGTTAGCGTGAAATAGCGTAATGATTTTAATATTATTCATTCTTTGATTTTCCTTTTTGTTTTATTTTTTAATACCATATTTGTTTTAGGAAAATCAAATTTAAATATTTTTTTAACGTTTTACTTACTGTTTAATTTTATTTTGAAAAGATATTTATCTTATGAGCTAACGCTCATGTGCTGAAGCACGGCTACGCCCTAACTCTGAAATATGTATTTTTATCTTGATGTGGTGCCTTATTAATATTGATAGTAAAAAGAGGAAAGATCTTTTCCAGACCATTTCATCATAAAATAACAAAATTGATCTTATGCTTGAACATAGCATTACCTCGATAACATATAGCATTTGCTCTTAAACGTATAGGAAAACTATATTTAAAGAAGCAGCACTTAGTGATTGTCCAAAACAATCACATTGCTGGAACAGGGCTTGCCCCTGTTAGTGATGGATTTATCCAAAAAAGATCGCGTCGAAGACGCCAGATAAAGTAAAAGAAAAATTAATTAAGTTCACACAATAAAAGCAGCGGTTCGTGATTGTAGAAAACAATCACTTCGCTGTAATAATATCATAAGAAAAATAAAATAGGCGGTGCAGTAGGTGCCATTGTTGTAAGGCACAAATAAACCACGCAGAAAACCACCCAAAAATAACAAAAAAGAAAAACTGGACTCTCTTAACTTCTTACTAATTATTTAATTATAAGCACGGTCCCAGCTCAATAAAATCAAGGCTTCACACCTTTTTTTGCTATGTTTAAACATAGCAGATACCTATGTTTAAACATAGAACCGTCCTATGTTTAAACATAGCAAGATCTATGTTTAAACATAGTTTTTTTAACATATAGCAATATCATAATAATAAAAAGCCTATTTTATTTATAGTTTAACTATTGACTTTTATTTTTCTGCATAGTATTAAAACAACAGAATAAAAACTATAAGAGAGAATAATATGAATACTAATGACACTGAACTACTTCGCTTATTTGAAAAATTAACCACTGAACAAAAGATTGATATCGCAAGACACTTGCTTCAAAACAAGGATATAAAATCAACTACAGTCATCGCAACAGAAGAAGATAAAGCGATCTCATTTGCACAGCCTTATGTATTTGCTTTTACTTCTAACTTTCGTGTTTTTTCTGATCTCGACATATCGAAGAATGAATTCCGTGTATTAACTTATATTTTAGAATACATGGAGTTCGGAAACCTTATCAACCTTTCACAGTCTTCACTCTGTAAAGCATTGAATATCGCATCTGGGAATATGTCTAACATATTCAAAAAACTCAAGCAGAAAGGAATACTCGTTGAGCATCATGGACATCTGTATATCAACTCAAATATTTTCGCCAAGGGTATGAGTCATCAACTTGATGAGATGCGTAAAGAACATTTAAGCAATGCTAAAAGCCTCAATGCCGATATTGAACAATATCCAGATTATTATGCAGATCTTTCACAACAAGAAAGACGAGGTTTAGCTTTAGAAACTGAAACTAAAGAGATCTATACTGACGCATTTATTTTTAGTAAGAAGAAAAAGAATAACGCTGTTCCCAATGCTAAAAACAGTATCCAGATCGATAAACCCCGAAAAGTTTACAGACGAACAAAGGAAAATGAAGCAGAAAGAAAAGACTTGGCTGATACCACCAACCATTTAAAAGCAGTATCCTGAACAAAAAAATAATAACAAGGAGAATAAATGAAAAAACTACCCGGTTCACTTGAAATAAAACTGCATGAAAGACTATCAAAAAACGATATTCTGAATGTCTTAGCAGAACACATGACTATGCTTGAGGAAACATTTGGCATTGAAGAGTTCAAACTCTATTCTTATCTTGAATGTTATCGTGACAATAAAAAACAGGCTTTATATCACAATGGTCACAACATCGTTGTAGGAGCATTTAATTTAAAAAGTCAGGAAAACTTAGAGAATACAGCAAAACTAATCTCAAAAGAGGGTAATAACCGTATCATTTCTTTTGAAAAAAAACTTGATACAGATAAAATGCTCACTACAGTTGAAAATATTCAGACGAATAACCCGTACCGATACTGGTCTAATGATATTAAGATTATTCCAGCTTCACAGGTAAGTAGCATCATTCAAGATGAAAATAATCGCCAGCAGGCAGAGAAAGATAGGCTTTACCTCATCGAACAGCAACGTAAGAAGGAAGAACAAGCCCGTAAAGCCAGAGAGAAGGAAGAATATGAACGACCGCTAAAATATTTTATTAATAAAAAAATTAAAGAAAGCGGTTTGTCTGAACGGGACTTCAATAAATATATTTGTTTAAGCTATAACTATCTAAT